>JAFVDY010000113.1 GCA_017478265.1 Muribaculaceae bacterium
AGCCAAAGCCCGTGATTGCAGAGCAAGACGAAGCCGACAAAAAGCAAGGAAAGGAGGTTGAGAAGAAATGATAAGACTGATGCACCCTCACCTGCTATGGCTCTTGTTGCTGATACCGCCTATAATATGGTGGTACGTTAAAACAGGTAAAAACGGCGATCCGACGATGAAAGTGTCGTCGACACGCGCTTACCGTTCACTCAAGCTCAGCAACTGGCGCCGCTGGCTCCGCCATGTGAATTTTGCCATTAAGCTGCTCGCATTGGCGTGCCTGATAGTGATACTGTGCCGCCCCTTGACCAGCAACAGCACCACCGACAGCAGCGTTGAGGGCACTGATATAGTGCTCGCGCTCGACATCTCGTCGACGATGCTCGCCCGCGACATCAACCCCGACCGCTTGAGCGCCGCGCAAGCCGTTGCGACCCAGTTTGTCAACAACCGTGAGAACGACAATATGGCATTAGTAATCTTCGCCGGCGAAGCGTTCACCCAAGTGCCACTGACAACCGATATGAGCGCGCTCGTCAACCAGATAGCCCAAGTGAAAATGGGACTAATTGACGATGGTACCGCCATAGGCGACGGAATCACTACTGCCATAAACCGCTTGCGCAACAGCAAGGCAAAGTCGAAGAGCATCATCCTGCTCACCGACGGCACCAACAACACCGGCATCATAGCCCCGATAACCGCCGCGCAAGTGGCGAAAGAGATGGGAATAAAGATCTACACCATAGGCGTAGGCACCAACGGTGTGGCGCAAATGCCCATCTCACGCGGCTTCAACGGCGAATACATATACGGCAACGTTCGTGTAGAGATAGATGAGAACACGCTTCAAAAGATTGCTCAAATCACTGGCGGCAGATACTTCCGCGCCACGAGCAAGAGCGTGCTTCAAGACGTGTTCAAGGAGATTGATAAGCTCGAAAAGAGCCGAATCGACAGGCAGACGTACTCGTCGCTGGAGGACAACTACCAGCCTTGGGCGTTGGCACTGTTGGCCTTGGTGGTGTTGGCAATCGTAATTGACTACACACTACTGCGTCATATACCGTAATTCACTAATAACACAGAAAGATTTAACGCTAAATATGTTCAGTTTTGCCAATCCGGAATATTTCTTCTTGCTGCTTCTGCTGCCGGCGGTAGCACTGCTCTATCTCCTTGCGAGGCTGGCAAGGAGGCGCAACCTTCGCATCTACGGCAAGAGCGAGGTGATAGCACGGTTGATGCCCGAAGTGTCGACCAAGCGAAGAGCGCTGAAGCTGATTATAGAGTTGGTATTGCTGCTGTTGATAGTGGTGATGCTCGCCCGTCCGCGCTTAGGCACCCGCAAAGTGTTGCAAAAGAGCCAAGGCATAGAGGTTGTGCTCGCCATTGACGTCAGCAACTCGATGGACGCCTCGTCGACGTCCAATCCGTCGGACATCTCACGCCTGCAACAGGCCAAGTTTCTGCTTGAGAAGCTCATCGACCGTCTCGACGGTAACAAGGTGGGGTTGGTGGTATTCGCCGGCAATGCTTATATGCAGTCGCCAATGACAATCGATGTGCAGAGTACCAAGATGTTTCTCAACGACATCAATACCGGCATGGTGTCGACGCAAGGGACAGCTATAGGTGCCGCCATCAATATGGCTCACGACATGTTCAGCAAGAAAGGAAAGGCTCGCAAAGCAATTGTTGTGATTACCGATGGCGAGAATCAGGAAGATGACGCCGCCGGAGCAGCAAAAGCCGCGGAGAGCGACGACATACAAGTGGATGTGGTGGGCGTAGGTTCGACCGACGGAGCGTATATCATCACCCGGGACGGCTATCGTCTGACCGACGACAACGGGAATGAAGTGGTAACGCGCCTAAATGAGGAGATGGCCAACGAGATAGCCAAAGCCGGCGATGGCATCTACGTGAACGGCCGTGATCCCGGCGCATTGGACGCGATAGACGACGCTCTGTCGAAGCTCGCGTCTACCTCGCTCGGACAATACACCTTCTCACGCGCCGACGAGCAGTTTCCCATTGTGGCGTGGATAGCGATAGTGGTACTCATAGCCTGGATAATGGTGAGGATAAAGCGCAACACATGGCTTTCACGGCAGTTCAAGTGGTTGTCGGTAATGCTGTTATTGTTAACAGTGAGCGCTACTTCGTGTAGCGGTGACAAAGGCGTTACTACAGCCGAACAAGCATTGCAACATGAGTTCGACTCGATAATGCAACACGACAGCAACAAAGAAGAACGCAATCACATAGCGCGCGGCAATAAGTTGTATGCCGACAGCAATTACGTCGACGCCGAGGTGGAATATCGTAAGGCTATTGAGGCTAACGAGAAATCGCTGGTGGCACGCTACAATCTCGCTACCGCGTTCATCCGTCAGGGAATCGCCACGCAGGACACGAAACTGCTGGCCGACGCCGACTCGCTGCTGCGCTTGGTGATTGACAACGCCAACGCCGGCGACTATGAGCATAACCGGCTGTTTAAGAACCATGTGTTCCACAACATAGGTAACATCTTCTATGGCGCTGAACAGTGGGACGGCGCGGTTGAATTCTTCAAGCAAGCGCTGCGCTACAATCCCGACGACAACGAGGCTCGTTATAACCTGCGAATGGCTCAGCTGAAGTTGCAAAATCAGCAGCGACAACAGCAGAATCAACAAAATCAACAAAATCAAGATCAGAATCAGGAGCAAAAAGATCAAAACGGAGGCGACGGCGGCGACAAAGACGACCAGAACAAAGATGACAGTCAAAACAGTAAGAACAATCAAGACCAAAAGCAACAAACCGAGCAGCAGCAACAAGCGGCTCAACGTCATCCCGACAACAACGACGCCAAGCGCGACGAGCGCGTGATGAACGGCGCTAAACTTCAACCCGCCAAGCCACAAGAGAAAAAGCAGGACCAAAAGCCGCAAAACGACAAACAAGACCAAAATAAGAATCAAAACGACCAGAATAATGATAATAACGAGAATAATCAGCCACAACAGGGGCAAAACGGCGAGCAAGGCAATATCAACTCGCAAAACGCGATGCAAATCCTGAACACGATGCAGCAACGCGAGAAAGAAACCGGGAAGAAGGTGCAGATGCGCGAGGAAGCCATAAAGAGCGGCGAGCGCCGTCGCACCCAAAACAAGTGGTAAGCAGAAAAGCGTATTTAAAGAATGAGATTATTACGACATAGCATATTACTGCTGTCGCTGATAGTGGCGACAACAGCCGTGGCCGCAACGGTGAGAGTTGACGCACCGCCCCGCGTAGTGGAAGGCAGTTCGTTTCAAATAGTGTTCAGCGTCAGCAGCGCCAACGCCGGCGACTGCGACATTAACTTCCCTCACCAACTCGGTTGGGCGAACTACCTTTACGGTCCGGCTCGTGGCGAGAGCCACAGCTCAAGTATGAC
This sequence comes from Muribaculaceae bacterium, assembly GCA_017478265.1. GTDB lineage: Bacteria > Bacteroidota > Bacteroidia > Bacteroidales > Muribaculaceae > Sodaliphilus. Next base: position 3,425 of record JAFVDY010000113.1, read on the forward strand.
CGTTATTAACGGCAAGGTGAGCAGATCATCGTCGTCGTCGGTAACCCTTACCTACACCTTTCGGGCCAACAAGAAAGGAAAATTCACCATTCCGTCGGCGACAATCATTGTAGACGGCAAGGCGGTGAAATCGCAGTCTCGCGCGATAGAAGTGGTAGAGGACAACGGTATGGGAGGTGGCTACTCGATGCGTCCTCAATCGTCGTCGCCGGTACCGAGCGCCGATCCGTTCACCCAGACGGCCGGCAACCGAGTGACCGAGAAAGACGCTTTTGTCCGCGTGGAGATGTCAAAGCCCAAAGTGTACGAGCAAGAAGCGGTAGTAGGTTCGGTAAAACTTTATACCCGCTATCCCGGACAGGTGCAGTGCACCAAGTTGCCGCAGTTTGACGGTTTCTTGATAGAAGAGATCCCTGTCGACCGTCAGAATCCCACGCCCGAGGTAGCTACCGTTAACGGCCAGAAGTATTATTGCTTTGAGATGAGCCGTTACCTGCTCTATCCGCAGCAAAGCGGCAAGCTGACGATAGCCGCCGGCGAATACGATATAGTGGTGCAGCAGCACGACGTGTATAACGCGCTTGGCATGAGTGTGTCGATACCAGTTAACACATCGATACACGTTCGCTCTAACGCCGCCACGGTCGACATCACGCCATTGCCGGAGCCGCGTCCGGCAGGGTTCAGCGGCGCTGTAGGCAACTTCAGCGTGACCTCTACACTGACACCGGAAGCGCTGAAGACTTACGCGCCGTCGACCTATAGCCTAATCGTGAACGGTACCGGCAACCTTAAGTATATCCAAGCGCCCGCAATCACCTTCCCCAAAGAATTTGACAGCTACGATCCGCAGACCAACCAATCGGCAGCGAACGCCGGGAGCAATAACATGACCGGCCAGATGAAATTTGATTACCGCATCATACCTCAGTTTGAAGGAAAATACACTATACCGGCAGTAAAATTCGTATTCTTCAACACTACCAGCCAGCGTTATGAGACCATAGAGGTGCCGGCGAGAACTGTGACGGTGGCAAAGGGAGCCGGCAAGCCGTCGAGCCACTATCAGTTAAGAAATAAAGATATAGAGGACATCATCCGCGGCGATAGCGAGCTGAGCAAGACACATAACCATTTTGTGACCTCGTGGCTGTATTGGACGCTGTTCGCGCTGGCTTTAATACTACTATTGATATTCATTCCACTGTATCGAAAGTGGGAACGAGACCACGCAAACGACCGCTTGATGCGCACACGCCGCGCGAGCAAGGTGGCGCGCAAGCGCTTGAAGACGGCCCAAAGCCTGATTGCAGCCGCCAATCGCAACGCGTTCTACACCGAGGTGCTAAACGCTCTGTGGGGCTACCTGAGCGACAAGCTCAACATCCAGCGTTCGTTGTTGAGCAAGGAGAATATCACGTTGGAGATGGAGAAATACGGCTTCGACGAGAACCTTCGCAATCGCACAATCGAGATGCTCGACAAGTGTGAGTTCGCTCAATACGCGCCCGAATTGCAGAGCGACAATCTGAACACGGTGTACGACGAGGTGGCATCGCTTATGGACGACCTTGAGAGTGTGAAACGAGTAAAACCCGACGAATCGAAAGCGGATATGGACAACAATAAATACGCCCCCATCGCAACGGCAATAGCGATACTGTTGGCAACATGGATTGGCGCGAGCGCCACCACCGCCGACTCGCTCATGACCGCGGCCGACAAGGCTTACGACAGCCATAACTACCAACGAGCGCTTGAGCTCTATAACGAGGCACTTGCCGACTACGGCAGCAGCGCCGCGCTCTACTACAACATGGGCAACACAGCGTATCGACTTAAGGATCGCGCTCACGCCATTCTGTACTATGAACGAGCGCTGAAAATTGATCCATCGCTACGCGCGGCTCGAAATAATCTTCAGTTTATTCGTGAGAAGACGCAAGTCGACCTTGCAAATGTCGCTACCACCGGCAGCTGGATTGACGGGATTATGAGCCGCCTGTCGACCAACGGCTGGGCGACGATGGCGCTGGTGGCGTTTGTCGCAGCGCTGGTGGCGATTGCGATAGTGGTCGCGAGCGACAGGCGCAGGCGAAAACTTATCGCCTTCTACTCGTCGATAGTATTGCTATTGATTGCCATTGCATCAATTTCATGCGCCATCCACTTGCATAATGCTCAGTCGAGCAACAAGTATGCCATTATTGTTGGCAACAATGCGCATGGACATCACTCGCCCCATGCCGCAACTATGACTGACCACAACGACAACGACAAGGAATTCGCACTGCCCGACGGGATGAAGGTTGAGATTATCGACCATATCGACGAGAAAACGGAGGACAAGAGCAAGCCCGTGCTATGGTATAAAATCAAGACCGCCGAGGGGACAAAGGCCTGGGTGCTCGCAACCGACCTTGAGCGTATATAATCACCTATCCCCCACCCTACTATGGAATATTTACAATCGCTTGATTATAGTATATTCGGTATTCTTAACGGTAGCCATGCCGAATATTTCGACCACTTGATGTGGCTTATCGGCAAGACCCAGATGTGGGTGCCGATGATATTGGTGCTGCTGTGGCTATCATGGCGTCGCGGCTCGATGGCCACGGTGCTGATTGTTGTAGCCATAGCGCTCACGGTGTTGATAAGCGACCAAGTGTCGTCGTCGATTATCAAGCCACTGGCGGCACGGCTCAGGCCGTCGCACGATCCGTCACTGACGTCGAGTATCGAGCTTGTGAACAACTATCGCGGCGGGCTTTACGGCTTTGTGTCGAGCCATGCCGCCAACTCGGTGGGCGTGGCCTCGCTGGTGATTATGATATTCCGGCATCGTGCGGTAACGATAGCGATGGCGCTATGGGCCACGCTTGTGAGCTACTGCCGAATATATGAGGGCGTCCACTTCCCCGGAGATATTCTTGGCGGAGCCGTAATCGGCGTGCTCTCCGCCCTGGCAGTGTACACGCTTTACAAGCGTATTAAACCTCGATTTTCGAGACGTGAGCCCCTTTTCGAAAGCGGTGACGCAAAATTATTTGCCGCATCGGTTAGTGTTAATCTGCTATTAGTGAGCATAATAGCGATTTTTCACAATTTTTAATTTTATTTTTTGATTGAAAAAACTTTGCTATATTAAAGAATGTCAGTACCTTTATAGGTCGAAAATGACTAATTTAAGCATTTTATAACGTTATATTGATATGCCCAAGACAATTACATTCAACGAACTGCGCCGTATCAAGGACAGTCTTCCCGAGGGTTCAACTCACCGCATAGCCGATGAGCTGAACGTAAGTGTTCAATCAGTCAGAAACTACTTTGGCGGTTCCAATTACGACTTTGGAACCAATATGGGAGTACACATTGAGCCTGGTCCTGACGGAGGGTTTGTCGTTCTTGACGACCCGAAGATTCTTGAGATGGCCCTCGAAATAATCGAGAAGAGCAAAAAACCGGCAACTGAGTAAGAGTTTGTTATTTTAGAGATGGAGAAAAAGAAGGTAATGCTCGTGTTCGGGACCCGTCCCGAAGCTATTAAGATGGCGCCACTGGTAAAGGAACTTGAGCGTCGCGACAAGGAGTTTGAAACAATAGTGTGCGTAACTGGGCAGCATCGTCAGATGCTCGATCAGGTACTAACCATCTTCGCCATCAAGCCTCAATATGATTTGAATATCATGCAGTCGAACCAAGATCTGTATGACGTGACCACTCGCGTGCTGCTTGGTATGCGCGACGTGCTCAAAGAGGTTAAGCCCGACGTGGTGCTCGTTCACGGCGACACCACCACCAGCACCGCCGCGGCGCTGGCATCATTCTATCAGCAAATACCGGTAGGACACGTAGAGGCGGGGTTGCGCACCCACAATATTTACAGTCCGTGGCCCGAGGAGATGAATAGGCAAATCACCGGCCGCATTGCCACAGTCAACTTTGCTCCCACAGCACTCAGCCGCAGCAATCTGCTGGCTGAGAACGCAAAGGATGAGAGCATAGTAGTGACCGGCAATACCGTGATTGACACCCTGCATATCGTGGTTGACAAAATCAAGGGCGATAGCACATTGGCATCGTCGCTTGCCTCCAACCTGCTGGAAGCGGGCTACGATGTGTCGCGCCTAAACGGTACGCGCCGTCTGGTGCTCATCACCGGCCACCGTCGCGAGAACTTTGGTGAGGGCTTTTTGAACATCTGCCGCGCCATCAAGACACTGAGCGAGCGCTATCCTGAGGTCGACTTCGTCTATCCTATGCACCTTAATCCCAATGTACGGCGCCCGATACGCGAGATTTTCGGCGACGACCTTGGAGCCGGCCGCAATCTCTTCTTTATTGAGCCACTTGAGTACCTTAACTTTGTGTTCTTGATGGAGAAGGCCGACGTGGTGTTGACCGACAGCGGCGGTATCCAGGAAGAGGCGCCCGGACTTGGCAAGCCCGTGCTTGTGATGCGTGACACCACCGAGCGTCCAGAGGCTCTTGATGCCGGCACTGTGAAACTTGTGGGCACCGACTACGACAAGATTGTGGGTGAACTCTCCACGCTTCTCGACGACGCTGAGGCATACGCCCGCATGAGCCACGCTATTAACCCCTACGGCGACGGCAAAGCGTGTCCGCGCATAGCAGAGGCGTTGCTTAAGATGTAAACACAGCTAAATTATAACACTTTTACGACCTTTTAATAACTAGATAAAAAACCTAAGAAGACTAATGAAAGGAAAAATTCTTGTAGCCGGAGGTGCCGGTTTTATCGGCTCCCACACTACTGTTGAACTGCAAAACGCAGGCTATGAAGTGGTAATCATCGACAATCTGTCGAACAGTAATGCCGACGTAATCGACGGCATAGAACATATTACAGGCATACGTCCGGCATTCGTCAAAGGCGATTGCACCAATATCAATACTTTGCGTCAACTGTTTGAGGCGCACCCGGGCATCAACGGCATCATCGACTTCGCGGCAAGCAAGGCCGTTGGCGAAAGCGTTCAAAAGCCCATCATGTACTATCGCAATAACCTGAACATCTTGCTCAACCTGTTGGAGCTTATGCCGGTATATGGCGTGAAGGGTTTTGTGTTCTCGTCGTCGTGCACGGTGTATGGCGAACCCGACAAGAACCCGATTACCGAGGACGCTCCCACCAAGAAGGCGACCTCGCCCTACGGCGCCACTAAGCAGGTGAGTGAGGATATCATTGCTGACGTGATAAAGAGCGGCAGTCCGATTAAGGCAGTGCTGTTGCGCTATTTCAACCCAATCGGCGCGCATCCGAGTGCCGAAATCGGTGAGTTGCCCAACGGCGTGCCCGCCAACCTTGTGCCGTTCTTGACGCAGACCGCCATCGGTGTTCGTAAGGAGTTAAGCATTTTCGGTGACGATTACGACACTCCCGACGGATCATGTATTCGCGACTTCATCAATGTGGTTGACCTCGCCAAGGCCCACGTTAAGGCTCTCGAGCGTATGCTTGAGGATAAGAGCGAAGAAGCTCTTGAGGTGTTCAACATCGGCACCGGCGAAGGCGCAAGCGTGCTTCAGCTTTTGGCATCGTTTGAGCGTGCCACCGGTGTAAAGGTTCCCCACAAGATTGTGGGCCGCCGCCCTGGCGATATCGTCAAGATTTGGGCTGACCCCAAGAAAGCTAACGAAGTGCTTGGCTGGAAAGCTGAAGTATCGCTCGACGACACTATGCTTAGCGCATGGCGCTGGCAACAACGCCTTCGCGAGCGCGGCATCATGTAGGCCGTGCCCTATCGCACAAAACTTTACAGTCAACGAATTTCACGAGTTGCCACTGTTCAACCGGTGCCCTCGCGAGATTCGTTGACTGATTTTATTGACAGCAAGCCGTGGCAATCACTTTAAGCCATAACTTCCCTGAAAATACGGGATAGATTTCGGCGAGTTGCAGATTTTTTTGCAACTCGCTGATTTTTTGCCGAAAAAATTTGGTGGTGTCAAAAATTGGCAGTACTTTTGTATTACGTTTGCACGTAATATGTCAAAA
>JAFVDY010000114.1 GCA_017478265.1 Muribaculaceae bacterium
CGAGCCAGACGGTAACGGTCACCGCCGGCCGCAACGTCTACCCCGTTGACGCAACGCGCGGCGACATCATCATCGCCACTTTCAACGGCACCACAACAAAACTCCAATTCTAACACGACACAGATATGAAATATTCATTTTCAGTATTATTGGCTCTACTGTGCTGCCTCACCGCAGGCGCCTACGACTTCATCGCCGGCGACATCGCCTACAACCTCAACGGCGACGGCAAAGGCGTGACGGTGACCTACACCAAGTACGGCAACAACTACCCCGGGGTGACGAGGCTAACCATACCGCAGAGCGTCAGCCACGCCGGCAGGCAGTACACAGTGACCGCCATCGGTGAGTACGCCTTCTACGAGTGCGAATCGCTCATGTCGCTCTCTATTCCCATTTCGGTGAAGACGATTGACGACTACGCAGCCTTCGGATGCGGCCAACTCAGCTCGCTCACTATTGGCAGCAACGTGACTTCAATCGGACAGTACGCCTTCAGCGAGACTGCGCTTGTGGCTGTCGAACTGCCGCTGAGCGTGACTTCGCTCGGCAACTACGCTTTCGCCAACTGCCAGATGCTCACTCAGCTCAACACGGACAACGGACTCCAACTGATGGGGCGAAGCGCGTTCTACCGTTGCACAGCGCTGCGAACAGCCACGCTCGGCGTGAGCGTGAACACCATAGGCACAAACGCCTTCGCCGGATGCTCGGCGCTGGCGACGCTCAACGCCAACATGCCCGACCCCACGATGGTCGCCGTGAGCGACAACAGCTTCGACGCCTCGACCAAGGCCTCCTGCCGGCTGTGCGTGCCGCGCGACGCCCTCGAAGCATATGCCAACTCGCCCGTGTGGCAGGATTTCTTGAACATAACGAACGTGAGCGAGGGATACAGCCTGCAGCTGGCGTTCGTCAGGAACAGCACATTGGGCAACGAGCGCGCGCAGCTGGAGATTGGACTCGCAAACGAGGAGCCGGTGAGCGCCCTGCAATGCGACATCGTGCTCCCCGCGGGCCTGGAACTGACGAAAACCGGCGGCGAGTATGACATCGACATCAACGCCGACAGACGCGGCCGCGACCATGGCTTGACTGTGAACAAGACGGGCGCCAACACTTACACGCTGCTGCTCTCGTCGCCGTCGGGAAAGGCGTTCAACGGCAACTCCGGAACACTGATGACGCTCAACCTGAACACGGCGGCCATGGCGACGGGATACTACACCGTCTATGCGCGCAACGCCTCCATAGCCAAACCCTCGAGCGAGATGCTTTACCTCAACGACACGCCGCTGCAAATACACATCGTGCGCAGCTACCTGCTCGGTGACGCCAACGGCGATGGCGAGGTGGACGTGGCCGACTATGTGGTCACCGCCAACAAGCTCGTGGGAAAAAGCGTCGTCGCCTTCTATGAGGTCGCCGCCGACGTGAACCGCAACGGCGGCATCGACATCGGCGACCTCGTGGGTATCACGCAGCGAGCATTGGGCAAAATCACGCCCGAAGTGATTACCGTTAATAACTGATTATAAAAAAACAAAAAATCAAGATAAAATGAAACGTGTATTTTTAGCAATGGCAATGACTGTGGCCGTGATGGCGATGGGCGCCCGCGACCGCTTGTATATCAACGACTTCTCGATTAACGCAGGACAGACAAAGACAATCCAGGTGCTGCTGGCTAACGACACCACCTACTGCGCGATGCAGACCGACATCGTGCTGCCGGCCGGGCTCACCATCGAACTCGACGGAGACGAGTATATCGTGGACCCCACTTCGCGGTGCAGCAACCACGCCGTGTCGACCAATCTGCTGGCCGACGGCGCGGTGAGGGTCTTCGTGAGTTCGCAGAGCACGCGGGCTTTCACCGGCACCAGCGGAGCCATTGTCACGTTCTCGCTCAAGGCCGCGTCATCGTTCACCAAGGGCAACATCACCCTGCGCAACAACGTCGTCGTGGAGACTGACGGCACGCGCCACGTGCTGGCCAACAGCACAGCGAAGGTGAACGGAGGCACGCCCGTAGGCATCACAGGCGACCTCAACGGCGACGGCAACGTCAACGCCGGCGACGTGAGCGAACTCTACTCCGCAATCCTGCGCGGAGCGGCCGACGCCACCTACGACCTCAACGGCGACGGCAACGTCAACGCCGGCGACATCTCTACCCTCTACTCCATCATCCTCGGCCAATAACCCTGACCAATAATCGCGACTCGCGGGGGCTCACATCGAGCCCCCGTATTATTTAACTCTTGCGCCCCGCGGGGGCGCGCGGGATGGAGGGGACACTCGCCCGACACAGGGGCTGCGCGCTCCGCGCTTGCCTCCTGCCTGAACACCTGCGCGCCGCCGGCGCTTTCATCCGCGACCACTGTCCCAGATAGCAAATGTAGGGGCGACGCATGCGTCGCCCGTCATGCTGTCGTGGGAGAATATTTGAAGATTTAACAATTTTTATTTGTAAATTTCAATTTATGGTTGTAAATTTGCAGCCGAATTTCATATAAAAATGTAAATTATAACAGACTCTACGAAATGAAGAAACTCTTTACATTACTGCTGGCTACGGCAATGTGCTCGACGGGAATTGTCGCCGCCGTCAACGCCGGCGACGACCAAGATCGCAACGTAAACATGTCGGTAAGAAAGCATTACGACCCTGTTACCGGCCAAGGTAACGCCGCCGAGCTGCAAGGCGACAACCAACAGGCTCCCGTAGCCCAAGACAATACCGACAAGAAGGATAAGAAAGACAAGAAAAAAGATAAAAAGAAAGACAAGAAGCGCAAGAGGCCGCAGGCCATGGATCCAGCTCAATACAGCGCTCAGGCAGCTGCCGAGCAGGCACGCGCCGACAGCATTCGCGCCGCCCGTCAAGCCGAGATACAAGCTCTGCTCAACACCGACTATTCAATTAAGCCCATGGTGATTGAGCGTATTCCCTACGCCTGGAAGAACGATACTGTGCTCACCCCGGTTGAGGAGCTGCAGCCCCTGTTCAACGTGCGCGATATGCCCGGCGGCGAGAAGATGTATCTCTACAATGGCACTACACTCTACTTTAAAGAGAACGAGGCGATTATGTACTTCACAGTGAAAGACGGAGTGGTACAACCGATGCGCTTCCACGTCGCTTTCTATGCCGATGCCCCCCTTGATTTCACACGCCTCGATTTCCTGATCGACGGTTTCAAATACAGCTACACGCCCGATAAAATCAACAAGGGCAAGGATGGCACGCGATTCTACTTCGAGAACTTCGACGATCTCGCCAATGACCGTAGCAAGGACATTCTATACGCTCTCTCGCACTGCGACTGGTGCCACATGACGTTTATCAGCAACATCGGCGTCAACCATCGCATTCACTTCGACCAAACGCAACTCAAGCGTTTCCGCGAAATCTACGAGCTGTATCGCGCTATGGGCGGCACACTGTAAAAAAGTTTACAAAAATAAATTTTTCACATAAGTTTCGAGGCGTGCGCAACCGGTGATCGGTCGCGCACGTTGCCTTTTCAGTATTCGATTTTGGTGGTGTTGTTGCGCCAGAGGTTGAACGACTCTGCTGCCTCATCGGTCATCATCTTGATGATGGGAATGGAGCGCTTGTTGAGCGACACTTTCAGTTCGCGATAGATAAAGTCGTCGTCGAAGCCGATCTCGGCCGCCGCCTTGCGGGTGTTCCCGTAGTAGATATGGTCGAGATGCGCCCAGTAGATGGCGCCTAAGCACATCGGGCACGGCTCACACGAGGTGTAAATGTCGCAGCCTTTGAGCACAAACGTGCCGAGTTTGGCGCACGCCTTGCGAATAGTATTGACCTCGGCATGCGCAGTGGGGTCGTTGTCGAGCGTAACGCTGTTGGAGCTGGCGGCGATAATCTCATCTCCTTTAACTATTACAGCTCCAAACGGGCCGCCGCCCTTGCTCACACTTTCGCTGGCGAGGCGTATCGCCTCGCGCATGAATTCCTTTTGTTTCTCGGAAATTTCCATAGTTGTTTTAAAATACTAATTGTTAAACATCATATCTTAATAGTTCGTATCGGATGCGAGGTGTCGCGCGGAATGTAGAGGTAGCCCACAATGTCGGTAAAGCCGGCGTCGCGCAGTTTTGTCATGTACTCTTGCACCTTCTTGGTATATTCGGCGATGGTGGCGCGGCGGTAATTGCGGCCAAACTTGTATTCTATCACAATCGTTTTCCCCTCTGGAGTGACCACCACGCGGTCGGGGCGGATGTTTTTCTTTGCATCTGTGATTGTCCGCTCGTTGAACACGGTGTTTCGCGGGTCGAACCAGCAGGCCGTCAGCGGGTCGTCCACCACCATGCTCAGCAGCTTGGCGGCCCGGTCCACGGTCCAGTAGCGCTCGTCGCGCGTGTTGAAGCGGTTGCCCATCGTCGCCATGGCTATGGCATGGCTCACGTCACGTTTGTCCGTCACAAGGCTCATCAGCCAGTGCATATCCTTTCCTTCGCGTTTGAACAGCGAGTCGGCTTCGGGCATAGTTACCTTCACGCTGTCGGCCATCGGCCGCACGCTGTAGCGTGGCATGTTTATTTCTTGCGCATCAATGGCGTATTTGTCTTCGTCGTTATTGTCGGGCATCCTGGTTTCGTATCGGTCCCCGAGCTCAAAGCCGGTTAAGCACTCTATTTCCTTTTCTTTGTCGTTTTTGTCCTTTACTGTTATGGTGCCGTGCAAGGCTTTGATGTCGAGCGTGAACTCATGGCTCTTCTTGTCGATCTTAATCGACAGTGTGCCATTGCCTTTCTCGAGGTCGTAACAGAAGCTGCGAAGCAAGGCGTTCACGTTGTCCACTGTGCTTGTTTCATTCTGTGTTTTTGTCGGGCTCCAGATATACAGCTCTTGCCGCGGGCGAGTGAAGGCCACGTAGGTTTTGTTGAGGTTGTCGATCAGTGTTTTTTCAAGTTCCGCGTTGTAGAAGCTCGCAAACTCGGGCATTTTAGCCAAAAAGCTCTGTTTAACCGGAATGAGCGGCGGCACAATGTTTCTGTCGCTCTCCGAGCCGCCTATTCCCTCAAGGGGACCATTGCCTCCGTCGGGGTTGAGCCATAGCTCGCGGGGCATCCACAGCACCTCTTTATCCTTGAATTTGTTCAGTTCCCAGTTGGCAAACGGCATCATCACCACGGGGGCCTCAAGGCCTTTCGATTTGTGGATCGTCATCACTTGAATCGAATCCTGTGCCGATGCCGGAATCGACAGTGCGCGGCACCGCTCGTCCCAGTAGCGCAGAAACTCACGGATAGTCCCTCCATTGTTGCCGGCTGTGAAAGTGAGCACCACGTCTTGAAAGGCGGTGACGAACGGCGAGTTGTTCTCGTCGCAGCTGTCGGCTTCTTGCTGCATATATGTTTTGATTATGCTGTCGACCACAGTCAGCAGGTGCAGCGGCTGAGTGGTGGGGTCGGGCAGCGTTTCGAGAGCTTTTGTCGCCAAGTGTTCTATTGCGGCCGCCACGTCGCTGTTGTGGCTATTGCCTCGCTCGCGCTCGAGCACTTGCTGCAGTGTTTCCGATGGCGTGGCGCCGCTATTGCCGAGCAGAGCCTTGCCGTAGTCGTGCAGCAGCTTGTAGCGACGTTGTTCCACCAACAGGCGCTCCACGCGTTTCGACAGCGTTTTCTCTTTGTCTTTGTCGACTTTGGCGAGGGCCGGGTCGAAGAGCGTGCTCTCAAGGAAGCGTAGCACGTCGATCACCATTCTCACCGCAGGTGCGTTGCTTATCATCAGTGACTCATCGCTTACGATGTTGATTTGCGGCTTATCGGCCGGACGCTCGTTAATGTTGTAGTTCAGCAGATAGTTGACCACGGCGCGCCCCTCGTCGTTTTTGTTGACCAGAATCATGATGTCGCTCTGGCTGAAGCCGCGCTCGAGCACCGAGTAGATGCGTTCAGGCAGTTGCGGCAATATCGCTTTCAACTGATCATTCTTGTTGTCGGCAATAGGGAAGTTCACCTGCACGTAGCCCATGAATTTATCCTTCTTGACGTTCTGGTGAACGTTGCGGTAGGTCTTCATCAGCACAGGAAAATTGCCGAAGTAAGCCCTCGGCGAGTAGCCGAACAGTACGTTGTTGAATTCGATTATGTTCTTGCACGAGCGATAATTGTCGTCGAGTGTAGAGTCGTCGTAGCTCTCCTTGAAGTCATGCTCAAGCTCCTCGCGCAGCATCGACGGGTCGCTGTTGCGGAAGCGGTAGATTGACTGTTTCTCGTCGCCGATGATGAGCACGTCGTTGCCGCCGGCAATGCTTTCGCTGAGCAGGGGCTTGAAATTGTCGTACTGCTTGTGGCTCGTGTCCTGAAACTCGTCAATCATGAAGTTGTGGTAGCGGGTGCCCACGCGCTCATAGATGAACGACGTGTTGTCGTGGATGCGGCGCTCGTCGTTGCCGGCGTCAACAATCTTTTGAATGAGGCTTCCGGTGTCGCTCAGCAGCAGAGTGTTGCTCTCGCGCATATTGTCGCGCAGCTTCTTGTCGATTACGCTCAGCAGCCCCAGTTGCCACACGTTGCTGAGCAAATCGTCCATCAATTTAGCCGTCTTTTGCGCTTTTATCGCCTCG
>JAFVDY010000115.1 GCA_017478265.1 Muribaculaceae bacterium
ATTGGCAATATTGAGTTGCAGGCCTGCGTATCGCGCGACGGCAACTTTGTGGCCGCACAGCTTTTACAATTCATCGATTACCTTTACAAGCCTGTTACCAAACTCGCAATATTCGAAGGCGAGCAGGCGCAAATTGTGTCGCAGTTGTTCTAAAATAGCCGATAATACAATCGCAATGGACTTGCTGACATTGACTATTATTATAGCCTTCGTTTTGGGCTACGCATGCATTGCCCTTGAGGCTGTGCTTAAGGTGAATAAGGCGGCTGTGGCGCTGCTGATGTTCGTTGTGTGCTGGACTCTCTTCATGTTCAATCCGGGTTTATATGTAACAACATCTGGCGGCGACGTGACTCACGCTGTCGGCGACATTATTGAGCGACATCTCGGAGCCACGTCAACGACTCTATTTTTCCTTATGGGCGCAATGACGATAGTTGAAATCGTCGACCAAAACGGAGGCTTTAATTTCGTTAGAGACGCCCTGCGAACCACCGGTTCGCGGGCTCTTTTATGGAGAATAACGTTTATGACATTCTTGCTGAGTGCCATTCTCGACAATCTTACAACCAGCATAGTGATGATAATGGTGTTACGTAAACTGGTGGCATCGCGTGCCGAACGGTTGGTGTATGCCTCGCTGGTTGTTATCGCCGCCAACTCGGGAGGTGCCTTCTCGCCGATAGGCGATGTGACCACCATTATGCTGTGGAACATGGGCATGATAACGGCTATGGGGGTGATTACAAAGCTGTTGTTGCCATCGCTTGTGTCGATGGTGGTGCCGGCATTACTGTTGCAATTCACTCTCAAGGGCAATGTGTCAAGTGTAGCCGACGATGATGCTGACGACGACGGACAACTGACGGCGCTGCAACGCAAGGCTGTGTTCTGTCTGGGCGTTGGAGGACTCATCTTCGTTCCGGTGTTTCGTTCTCTAACGGGACTGCCGCCGTTTGTTGGCATACTGCTGGTGTTGAGCGTACTATGGATTGTTACAGAGGTGTTTTACTCACGTTTGAGATTGGTAAACGATAATGCGCTTAAGCGTGTGACACGCTTGTTGTCTCGTATCGATATGGCAACTATTCTGTTTTTCTTGGGTATTCTGATGGCGGTCAGTTGCCTCGAGGAAGTGGGAGTGCTCACCAAGCTTGGTGTCTGGCTCAACAGCGTGAGTGACGGCAATCATTATATCGTTACCGGCGCTATAGGCGTTATATCGAGTATTGTCGACAATGTACCGCTTGTGGCGGGATGCATGGGGATGTATCCCATTACCGCGACCGGCGATATGGCCACAGATGGCATCTTTTGGCAGCTGCTTGCTTATTGTGCCGGCGTTGGTGGATCGATGTTAATTATTGGTTCGGCTGCCGGAGTGGTGGTAATGGGGCTGGAGAAAATCAGTTTCGGTTGGTATCTGCGTCGAATTACTCCGGTCGCTTTTGCCGGCTATGTGGCTGGCATGCTGTGTTATGCGCTGGAGCAGATGCTACTGTAAAATTAGGTCTTTTATGTCACGCCGAGCCGTTCCGAAATTACGATTATTTTCCAATCTCGCCGAAAAGTTGTAAATTTGCGGCGTGAAAAGCAATGAAAATATCGGATTGGGACGGCTATGGCGATGGCTTATAGCCTTTGTGTCGCCTGTGGGACGTGAGCTTGGCTTGTTCGTCACTATGCTTGTAACGTTCAATCTGCGCACGTTTCTGAACCTCAACAGATATGTAATCCGCGGCCATGAGGTGCCCGATTGGTTACCGCGGTTCATAGTTGGGAGCATGGGGATTACTGTTATAGTCGCCTATTTGGTGGCATTAACGGTAAGCCATATTAGCAATAAACGTCGCCGGCGCCTTGTAAAGCGATTGATTTATACAGCCTTGCTGCTATTGTGGTTCGTTACGCTGTTTCTTCATTATAATTTCAATGCCGACTACACCCCGCAGGTGTTCACTTTGTTGTTTGAGACTAATGGCGGCGAGGCGAGCGAGTTTCTGCGCGCGTGGCTCCCGTCGCATGGCACGCGTTACGCATTGTTTTTGAGCGTGATGACGCTTGCCGCAGTGATACTGATTGAGCGATATCGCAAGGCGATAGTCGATTGGTGCGGCGATCGTCGCCTTGTGGTGGCGTTATCGGCGCTATTGCTTGCGGCACTGATGGCTTGCGGTTGTTATGTGGGCTCGAAACTGGTTCGACCGTATAGCTCACCCACACAGTTTGAGATTGTTTCCAGCGAGTTGAACAGCAACGATATCATCAGCCAATGGCACACATCGGCGGTAATGCTTTATTTCGCTCGTCACGAGACGCGCCACGCCATTGAGTTGAATACAAAAGTACTTGATGAGAAGGGTATTACCTGCACTCGCGACACATTTACGTTAGTACTGGTGATAGGCGAGAGTTACAACAAGCACCACAGTTCGCTTTACGGCTACCGGTTGCCCACTTCGCCACGACTTGAGGCGGAGCGCGATAGCGGCAACCTTGTTGTGTTCGCCGACGTTGTTTCGCCTTACAATCTCACCAGCGCGAGCGTGAAAAATATGTTGAGTCTAAACATGATATCGCGTGGCGAGCGGTGGCATAATCATCCGCTATGGCCGGCGTTGCTTCGCGCGGCTGGTTACGAACTCACAATGTGGGATAATCAGCGTGACTATAAAGCGGGCTCGGCGTTGACGTTCTCGCTCAACTCGCTACTCTACTCACCGGAGCTCGCCAATCGGCTTTATACCGCTACCAACGACAGTACTTTTGTCTACGACGGCAATCTGATTGACAATTTCGCTGGAAGCAACGCACTACACAAGGGGAAGCTACGGTGTCATATCTTCCACCTGATGGGGCAACACACCGCTTACGAGCGGCGTTATCCGGTGCAATGGCGTAGCTTTACTGCCGCCGACGTGCCGCTTAATGCGCCTTATCTTGACCTCCGCCGTCGCGAGACCATCGCTCACTACGACAACGCCACGCTTTACAACGACTATGTGCTCAGCAACATCCTCAACCTTTATCGTGACAATAATGCCATTGTGGTGATGCTTAGCGACCACGGTGAGGAGGTGTACGACTATCGCGACTTCATGGAGCGAGACCACAATCCTGACAAAACTCCGCTTATGCTCCGATACGAGAACGAAGTGCCATTCGCCATCTGGTTCTCGCCACGGGCTATCGTCAACACTCCGGAATTACTGCAACGGGTAAGAGCTATTTCTTCCCGCCCACTGATGATTGACAACATTGGCCCCTTGATGTTGACATTGGCGGGCGTAACGAGTAGATATAATTGCGATGAGAGCCGCAATCCGCTGAGTGACAGTTATCGCCCCGGCTTGAGGTTGCTTTACGACAGTAGCGTCGATTATGACCTGATGACCGCCGAATAGCGTGTGGGTCAGTGGCGAAGAAAAACAAGGAGACCTTGATGAGATAGGTCTCCTTGTTATGTTCGGATTATTTAGAATGAGCGGCGTATTTATTATACGTGACAATCAGTTGATAGAAGATTGAACCTCTAAGATATCGTATTCATCATAATCACGCTTCGGGAAGGTGATAAGTTCGGGTTCATACATCGGTTGGTCGAGGTTAAATACCACCACAGTGTAGTATCTTTGGTCAGCCGTTAATCTGAGGCAGTAGCCGTAGTCGCCGCAAACTGTGCTAATGGCGTGGGCTTCATGCTTTTCCGGACAATACACGCCATAAATCCGGCTGTTGTCGGAGCTGAAGTAATCGTAAGCCATATCTTCATGAAGTTATGGCTTAAATATTTATGTAAAATTAATAATAATCTACTGACCTATTAAAAATGCTACGTATCACGTTGCAAAGTTACGAATGAAATTTGAGGGAAATTTATCATTTGGTGAGGAAAATTTATCATTTTGTGAAGTAAGAGTTAAATCTGATTAACGGTTGGGCGTGAATTTGTGAAATATTGTAAATATTTTAATTTTGACAAGTTTTCTTCGGGTTGATTGACTGTGTGTATAAACGAGTAGGATTGAGCGTATATATATTGGCAAATAATGCATATTTACGCTTTTTGATTTGTCGGGGTTAGATGTGTGGAAAAGGTAAGGTACTAATGGTGGTCGCCCTTAGGGCGACAGATACTGCAGGTGTCGTCTGATCCCACTAAGGAGCGACAGCTACGTATGATGGGATAATTAAAAGGGGTCAGCCTTCGGCCGAGGGTGTAGGGATGTGCTACCGTATTTACGTCTCACATCATATTGGTTAGAATTCGTTGGCGAGGTTGAGGGTGGAGAGGGAAGTCAATGGCTTTTTAGGGAAAAATTTCGTGGTGGTTTTGGGTTTCTTCTTAGAGTCGAACGCATTGAATTGGCGAGTGATACGTTTTCCGGTAAGGTAGTTGTAGCTATCGTCGGTCGCGTCGCCCGAGTTGCGTTGCATAGTTTCGTAG
>JAFVDY010000116.1 GCA_017478265.1 Muribaculaceae bacterium
AAACGAGGTAGCGGACTCACACGCATCTGCAATGAGACTAAAGCATTGGATGGGTATAAGGACGAACTGAAGCCTGTGTTCAAATCTACTCCGACACAATTCCAGACCATCATTTTTGCATCTTCCGACACACAAAATGTCGGAGACCATGACGGAGACATGCCGGAGACGAAACTCACTGAGCGTCAGCAGAAAATCCTCAATCTCATCAAAGAGTCTCCGACAATCACCGGCAAACAAATGTCGGAGACTTTGTCGGTGAGCCAGCGCACCATCGAACGTGACCTTTCTACTTTGCAGAAGCTTGGTGTCCTGAAGCGTGAAGGCAAGGATAATGCAGGTATATGGGTTATATCTAATTAAATTAATTGTATTGACATTATAGTTAGTGTAAATAGTTCATGATTCGAATCGATATAATTAAAGACAAATTAAAAGATATCCCTATTTTAAAGGTGGCAGATGAACTTGGCATTACACATAAAGGTAAATCTGCCTGGTGCTTTATGCATGATGACAAGAACCCAAGCTTGGGATTTAATACATCGAAGAATACATGGAAATGTTACGTTTGCGACAAAGGAGGTGATCAAGTGACTCTTGTAATGGAAAAACTTGCTCTCTCATATATAGATGCTTGTAAATGGTTAGCAGATCGATTCAATATAATTATTCCCGAAGATGACGGCTATAGAAGGAGGGTTATTGTTAAAAAGTCAGTGGTTCAAGCGAAGCCCAAAACTAAATATACAAATTCTCCCGTTGATGTGGAGATGATCTCATGGATTGTTAGTCATGCTCAACTATCTGATATTGCTGTGGATTTTCTTTACAAACAAAGAAAGTATAAACCTATGGTCGTAGAAAACTTGAGGATAGGTTCTATTTCCGATTCTACAAAATTGATTAATGCTCTCGTTAAGACCTTTGGAATTGAAAGGACTATAAAATCAGGGATTGTCCGTCAAAATATGCGAGGCCTTTATCTTTTCTTTTGTACACCATGCCTGATATTTCCGTATTCTGATATCAGTGGTAATATTGTAAATATGCAGACTAGGTATCTTGGAACTGATAAAAATGTTCCGAGGTTTCAATTTTTGCCTAATTCTTCAACTGGTTTATTTAACATGGCAATAGTGAATAGTATTTCCGTGGATGAAAAATTATTCGTTTCGGAAGGTATTACCGACTGTATTGCTCTTCTTTCGAGTGGCAGAAATGCCGTGGCAATACCCAGCGCGACATTGTTGAATGATGCCGACATAAAAACATTAGCTCCAAAGAATCTTTTTATGTACCCCGACAAGGATGAAGCGGGGGAGCGCCTGTACAAAAATCTCAGTGAAAAATTGAATGTCTATGGTTCAATGATAATGAGATTACAATTACCTGAGGGCTGCAAAGATTTCTCTGATTACTACTTAAGACAAATTTCCGAAAATGGCTAAATATATAGAACGAATTTCGACACTTGAAAACCTCATGTTAGCTTGGAGAAAGTTGGAACGAGCTTTTAACCATGGTGATGTATGGTTTGACGAACTTGTTATTACTGCATTTAAGTTGAATTTGGTGGATAACCTCAGAGTTATAAGCGAGCAACTTCGAAACGGTTCCTACCAAATGAAACATATCAAACCAGTGCCATTTCCCAAGGGTGGCAAAGATCATGATGGTGATTTCAAAGTCCGACAGTCTTTTTTTATAGATTTTAGAGACCAACTTGTATGGGTTGCAGTATTTAACGTCATTGGCCGGACTTTTGACGTTATGATGCCTGCATGGAGTTATGGCAATCGTCAATATGTCTCTATGTGGAAAGAAGTTGATGGTGATGAACAATTCTGGGTTATAGGCAATCATAGAAATACGACGCGCCATATTTATAGGAAATGGACACAGAGTTGGCCTTTGATGCGTAAGAGAATAACTGCGTCACTGAAAAAAATGGCCAGACTTGGTATAGATGACTTCGATGACACAGATAATAAGGTAAACAAAGATGAAGAACATTTGAATGATAATCAGCAGTTCTTCAAGTTGAATTATTTGGATAAGGATTATTTTCCAAAAATGGAAGAAGGCAGATCTATCGATGTGCTCTACTGGACTGGCATAGATTTGGCACATTTTTACCAAGAGGTAAATATCAACAAAGTCAGATTAAAGATAGAATCTGTTTTAAAAACGAAACAGGAATTTGACGGAACCTTTGCAAAGTTGCTTAAAACGATTACTCATTTTGAGATAGACTACAGCGATTATCAATATGAAGGTGCAGACAATGATCTTAAGGCGATGCAGCTTAACAAGGGTGTCCTGTTTGAAGGTTTGCCTACAGGTCTTATCGTTGCAGGCATGTTAGCTAATATCTTTATGCTAGACATTGACGAGCAAGTTTCTTTGCGACTAGAGACAGAAAGGGATATCATTCATTTCAGATATGTGGATGACCACGTCATAATATCTACATCTGAAGAAAAGCTTTTCGAATGGCTGGCATGGTACCAGCAATTACTGTCCCAAAAAGGTTTGGAACTGAACGTATCGAAACTCGCGCCCGACCTTCTTTTGGAAGGCTTGCAGAAAAAAGACAATGAACATGATAGTTTGGATAACCTAATTATTGAAGATCATAGAGATGAATTAATTGAAAATATACATGAATACGCATGCATTGATCCGAAATATCCAACTCCATTGATGACTCAAACCCTTCAAAAAATATCCATGCTTCAAGGTTTCAACCTTAATATGCTCTCAACGCGTGAGTTTGGAATGGTTTTTGGAGAATTACAATCTTTACTAGTAGCAGACCTCTCAGAACAAGAGATAAAAGAAAGTACAAGAATTTCTTTTGCTTGTACTATGCTTACAAGATTAATAGTAGACGGAGATGTGGATTATGAAAAGATACATTATTTTCGTTGCCAATGGTTAAAACAAGTAAATGAGATCAAAAAAAACCTCCTACAGGAATTGTCAGATAAATCCGCTTCCAAAGAGTATGACACGAAGGAAAAAATTGATAGGGTTGTTGATGCTTGTACCAATATTATTTTCAATGATGCTCATATAATAGATATTGACAGGTTTAAGAAAGATTATCCAAGCGTCAAGTTTGCCGACAAATGGCTTGTTGAGATTAATAAAGAACTTACAAAGGGACAAAATACGACTAAAGCAAGGGAACGACAGGTATTCAATATGCTAATGTATGCTTTGGATAAAGTTCCAGATAAGGTTCGTATATGGATTCGTGCATTTAACTATTGTTTACGCCATGAACCAGCTCAGGTAACTAAGTTGTATGAGAAATTAGACAGTTTTAGAGATACAAAATTACACAAACTAAGTGTAGATTTCCTGATTGCTTTACTCAATACGCTTTGTGCAGAAAATATTATTAAGGCAACTGCCAGACTTGTACTTAATGACTATAAGATACCTTCTGATGCAGGGAAGGATAAGGCGTTCATTGATAATATACGATTGATAGAACATTGCGATTCTATGCACTTTTTTGTTCGTGACTCTCAATATATGCTATCCAAGGCGTTCGCCTTTTTTGATATATACGCAGAGAAGATAGGTATGAAGGTCTATGGCAATGAAGAGTCATTCTTTTCCCCATTTTCAAATTACCACGATTCAAATTTAGATAGTACATTTTGGTTGTTATGGGCTGCTGACTTATTGAAAACAAGGAGTCAGAGAAATAGACCAATCTTCTCGCGGTTGTTAAATAATATACTTGAAGAAGTGCAAGTGGGATCTGAGTATAATAAAGCTTTTTTCTTCGCTTATCTGCGAGAAACTTCAATAACCTCAAATACCGAAATGCACCTCCCTAAAAATCTAAATTATTCCGCACCATGGCTTAATCCTGCTATAAAATACACGATAATGCGCATGCAAAATGTCGTAGGTTTGGGGAAATTGCTACCAGATGATGATATGGAACTATTTAAACCAAATTCTACAACCGAACGACTTAATCTTATACAATGGATTGAATCTGCAAATAGTGTTCCAAGTGGAGAAAAACAATTTGAGTTAATAAATTCTGAATTGTTGTCAGTTCTAATCTTACTATCTACCATTAAGGCTATTGAGTTACAGGGCGAGAATAAAGATACCATAAAATTACATCCCGAAAATTTTTATTTAGAATTGGGCAAACTCCCTTCAACATGGTCTGCACTAATATCGATGATTGAGAATGAAGAATATCTGGATATACAATATATACCAAACCCAAAGCTAAATTGTGATGCATACAATTACCCCAAAATATTGAACAGCGAGTCACCTATCAATGCATCAATAAGTTATGGCCTAGGTGTCATCTTCCTACAGCTGTTAAGTAAGAAGACAACATTGCCTTGGGCTCTCAATAGTGAACAGGTTGGATTTGAGTGGCATATTGTCCTGCATGAACTGCAAGGTCAAGGACGCATATCTTCTCTCAATTATAGAATATTAAGTGCTTGTCTCTCTCCTCGTCAGCGCGAGAATATTATGCTTAGTCAATTGCTTGGTGATGGTTATGTGCGTGAAGCATTTCGAGACAAACCAGAAATACAAAACTGGATGCGACTCAAGGAAGAACTCATTATTTCATCACGTCAACTTCGTGTTAATTTAGTTTCTGTTGCTGATGAAGAACATAGGCAATTAACCGTAATAGACCTAGATTGAAATGAAAAAAGAATTAAAAATAGCTATCGTTCAAACAACACTTGATGACAGAGTCGCTTGGAAGATAGATAAGCATCAGCCTATCAAAATGGATTATGCTGAGGCGGCAAGAGTGTGGAATGAAATTATCCACACATTAGATGATTATGTCAATATCGAGGATTCACGCAAACCAGACATTATTTTGTTTCCTGAATTATCTGTTGCCGAAAGATTTGAATCAGAGATAAAGGAATTAGCCAATCAAACGGGGTGTATTATCATCACAGGACTTGATTTGAAAACACAAGGAAATAATGTAGAGAATAAAGCACTAGTGGCTATTCCATACAAATGGCCTCACGGTTTTGGCAGTTCAAGATCTAAAACGTTCTATTTTGGGAAACATTTTCCCTCTTTAGAAGAAACGAGTTTCATTAAAGATTGCGGAAAAATCTTTAAGCCATGCAACCAATTTTATTTACTTGATGCTAGTGAATATGGCAGAATCGGAATAGCTATTTGTGCAGACTTCTATGACATAGAGCGTTTCGCTTTGTACAAAGGCAGAATACAGCATCTGTTCATCCTTGCGTACAACAAAGATGTTAAGTCGTTTAACTATTTATGTGAAGCAATTTCTCGCTTAGTTTATTGCAATGTTGTGATTTGCAATACCGGTCATTATGGAGGTTCTATATGTTATTCACTGAAAGAGAAAGAATGGGAACGTCACATTTACAGACATGAAGGCGCAAATCTCTTTACGTCTCAGATAGTTCGGCTTCCCATTCGCGATTTCTTTGAAGCTCAGTCAATAGAAAATATAGCGCATAAAAAGGGATTCAAGAACCAACCGCCAGGATACAAATGGCAATATAATGACAACGTAAATAATAATAAAGATTAAGATATGAATTACAGATTACAAGATTTAATAAAGCTCATCATACCAGGATTGTATGTAATGGCTTTTGTTGTGGGGTGGAAACTTCTACTCTCAAACAATACTATAGATATGTCAAAGATAAAAGATGTTACAAGTATTATAGTATTACTCATTCCTTTTGTGGGATTCATTGTTGGCTACTTTATAGAGTGTGTTATGTCTGCTTCTGAGCATATCTTTTATTTATTAGGTGGTAGGCGCCCCTCAAAAACAATACTTAGTAACGGTTTGTGGGGCCTTTATGTTCTTAATTCTGCGAATACGATTCTTACAAAGCATGGCATTTCGGGGTCAATCTCAAATACTAAAGCTAATGAGGTCCTTCAAATTGCGAAACAGAGCATTGAGCGTGAAAAGGTAGAGGTATTCAGACTCAATTCTATGTTAGCAAGAAATATTTTTGGTGGTCAGCTCTTTTTAACATTACTATATGGTTACATATCTGACAGTTTCTATAAAGATGGTTATTTTTATGTAGCTCTAACAGTTTCTCTAGTTTTTTTCTTTTATTGGTTTCATCATACACATACATATATAAAATATGTGCTATCAGAATATGGAAAGACTCTGAACTGATTGTCATTTTGTATTATTCTTTTTTTACATAGGCTTTCTGTTATTATGTGACTAAATCAATTAATTGGATTCTGATTTCTTAATAAGCTGTTACCTGTTTGTTGAATTTTAGTTCATAAAAGTTAAATA
Source organism: Muribaculaceae bacterium (assembly GCA_017478265.1). GTDB lineage: Bacteria > Bacteroidota > Bacteroidia > Bacteroidales > Muribaculaceae > Sodaliphilus. The sequence continues at coordinate 6,338 of JAFVDY010000116.1, forward strand.
CGTTAAATCTTTATCTTTTTCCTCCTTTTACAGAATCTATGCAATCACTTTTCCTGTTTTCCGCAATGAGCCCCACAATTTACCAAATTTTTTGCGCTATATTGCTGATTTTCAAGCGACATTTTTTTGCAAATCAAACTGTGCGGAAAACAGGAAAACCGGCCGCCACCGCCCACCGGAGGCCGGCCCCATCTACCTCGCCAAATTTATTCGAAAAAATTAGAAAAATCAGCGATTGAAAATTCGTCTGATTCGTTGTTACATAATCGTTGACCAAAACTTTCTATATCGGGCGGTATGTAAGTGCGCCAGACATAGGCGGCGGGCTATTGCCGCTGTGTGAGGGCCGCGACTATGCGCGTTAGGGCTATGCGCAGGCGTTCGCGAGGCAGGGCGATGTTGATGCGGATGAAGCCCTCGCCGGCGGCACCGTATATGTCGCCGCTGTTGACGAGCACCTTTGCGTGCTCGAGCAGATAATCGGTCATTTCTTGGCTTGTGCGCCCGAGCGGGCGGATATCCACCCACGCCAGATAAGTGCCCTCGAGCGGCGTCACGCGCAGTGCGGGAAGCTCGCGCGTGAACACATCGCGCAGCAGCTCGAAGTTGCCCTCGATGTAGCGGCATAAGGCTTCGAGCCACTGTTCGCCCTCGTTGTAGGCGGCAATCAGAGCCTCTACTCCGAAGGGGTTAACATCGCACGTCTCGTTGATGTTGATAGCGCGGTCGATGCGTTCGCGCCAGTCGACCCGCTCGGTGATTATGTTTGCCACCTGCAATCCCGCCGTGTTGAAGTTCTTGCTTGGCGAGCTGCATATAATGGTGTTGTTGAGATAGGGCTCGCCGAGCGTTGCCATGCATGTGAACCGGTGGCCAGGCATGATGAGCTCGCAGTGAATCTCGTCGCTGATTACAATCACGCCATGCTTGAGCGCAATCTGCGCCACGCGAAGCAATTCTACCTTCGTCCACACGCGTTCCGCCGGGTTGTGCGGGTTGCAGAACAGCAGAACCTTCACTCTCGCGTCGGCGAGCGAGGCGTCCAGACGTTCGAAGTCGATGGTGTAATAGTTGTCGCCGTCGAGCGCCAGTGGTATCTCCAATGCCTCGCAGCCATTGTTGCGTATCGACGAGAAGAAGCAGTTATAAACCGGCGTGAGCACCGCCACCCTATCGCCCGCGGAGGTAAGCGCCTTGATGATAGCCGAGATTGCCGGCACCACGCCGGTGGTGTATTTTATCCACTCGCGACGCAGCTCCACACCGTGTCGACGTCGATACCAGCCTATCACAGCCTCGTAATATGCGTCGGGCACTGCCACATAGCCGAACACACCGTGTTCAACACGACTCCGAAGTGCCGCTTTGATGCACGGTGCCACCTCAAAGTCCATGTCGGCGACCCACAACGGAATCACGTCCTTGCCCCCGTCGGGCAACTCGCTCCATTTCAATGCCGCCGTATCGCGGCGGTCCACAAACTTATCAAAATCAAATTCTTGCATCTTAGTCGGGATTAAGTGAATGTTACATTCGTTCGCGTATTAGACAGTCGGCGGGCGCTTTGATATTGTCATCGAGGATAATCTCGCCTATCTCGTCGGCAACGATAATTCCGCTGGAGGGATTCTTCACGCTGTGGATGCGTCCCACGATGTCGGCCTCGACTGTCGAGTACTCAAACGCCAAGTCGGCATCGTCGCCGAAGGTGCAGTTTTCGAGCACGAGGTCGTTGCAGTAGCATAACGGTTGCGTGCCCTTGATGTGGCAGTTGACCAAGCGCAGGTTCTTACTGTGCCAGCCGAGGTATTCACCATCTATTTCGCTGTCGTATACGGTCACGTTCTCTGTCTCCCAAAATGCGTCTTTGGTAGTGATTTTGGCGTTGCGTATCACCACGTCCTTCACGTATTGAAACACGTACTTGCTGTCGCTCACCAGACCGTCAATCTCGATGTTGCGGCTGAACATAAAGGGGTAAGTGCCATCGATGAGCGTCAGACCTGTGATATGCAGTCCGTCGATGCGCCAAAATGTCTCGTCGGCATCATTGATGGTGACATTGCGAAGTGTCAGGTTCTTCATCTCGCGGAACAGCTTGGGAGCGTCGATTACGGTGTCGCTCATCTCCATATCGTCGCTATACCAGATGGCACTACGCGAACCAGGCGCGAAATAGCAACGGGTGATACGAGAGTAGTCGACATGCCATAGCGGGTATTTGCCCTCGAAACGGCAGTTGTCACATTCAATGTTACTACACTCTTTCAGACCACTCTCGCCCTCGGTGATAGTGACGCTCTCGAGGCGCAGATTGTGGGATTCAAACAAGGGGCGTTCGCCTCCAAATGATTTATCTTTTATCGTTTTCATAATTCTTAGTTTAGGTTGATGCACATCGACTATTGATGCCGCTTGTGCCAATAAGCGGCGACAAAGTTACTGTTTTTTTTCATAGCAGGCAAGAAAAGCCGCGAAAACCTATTCCGCCACGTAAGGCGCGATGGCATCTCGCCACACAATGTAGCCCGCTCCCATCAGGTGCAGACCGTCGTTGGTGTATTCGGCTTTTAAGCGACCTGTGCCGTCGTCAAAGAGCGGATAGAGGTTGATCCATGTGGCTCCCTGCCGCCTTGCCACCTGCTCGAGCAACGCGTTGCCCTCCACCACCACGTGTTCGCGATCCTTGAGGTACTTCCACAGTTGCACATCGTTGTTAAACGGCAGCATACTTTGCAGGTAGATACGCGTCTGTGGCGAGCGTTGCTTAATCAGCACTATCAGCTTCTCCATCGCGCGGGCTATGCTGTCGGCGCCCACGTCGTGGCTCACATCGTTCACGCCACACAGGATGAAAATCTTTGACGGATGCCCGTCCACTATCGGGTCGAGACGGTCAATCAGCCCCTGCACAATGTCGCCCACTATGCCGCGGTTCTTCACGTGCGGGTTGTTCAACAGCTCGTGAAACTCGGCACCGTCGGTAAGGCTGTTGCCGAGCATGATAATGTCGTCGCTACCCACCGGCAGATAGCCGAAGTGGGTGGCGCGACGGGCATAATATTTGTCATGGTTGGCGCGCTGCTCCGGCAGAAGCCAAGGCTTAATCGCGGGCGCCGCCGCGTGGGGCTTAACAGCCGCAGGCTTCCCCGACGGTTGTGCGGCGCAACCGGTGGCGAGCGCCACCATCAGTAATAACAATAATTGCAGTCGTTTCATCGTTTCATAGTTTAACTGGCGGTATAAAACAACAACTTAAACAACTGATAAACAACTCAATTTGTTTAGTTTGTTCAATTTGTGGTTTAAAAAATCAATCGCCAAACATATAACCAATTTGTAAAATTCGCTTAATTCGCCGACATAAAATCAACCTAATTAGCCGACGTTAAATTCGCTTAATTCGCCGATATTAGTTGGCGGAGCGGTAGGCGTCGACGGCACGCTTCACCGAGCCGTGCAACAGCAGCAACCGCTTGGCGGCCTCGTAGTCGAGTCCGAGTTCCTCCACCACCATGCGCGTGCCGCGGTCGACGAGCTTTTGGTTGGTGAGTTGCATATTCACCATCTTGTTGCCCTTGACACGGCCCATCAGAATCATTACGCTGGTCGAAATCATGTTGCAAATCAGCTTCTGTCCCGTGCCGCTCTTCATGCGCGAACTGCCAGTGACGTACTCCGGCCCCACTATCATCACCATCGGAATCTCGGCCACCTCGCTTATGGGGGCGTCGGGATTGGAGGTGATGCAGCCTGTCAGGCAACCGTGTGCTCTCGCGTCGCGCAGCGCCCCTATCACGTAGGGCGTAGTGCCGCTCGCCGCGATGCCGATTACGGTGTCCTTGCTGTTGATGTTGTACTCCTGCAAGTCCTTCCATCCCTGATGCTCGTCGTCCTCGGCGTTCTCCACGGCATGGCGCAGGGCATAGTCGCCTCCGGCCACCAATCCGATAATCCATCCGGGCTCCATGCCGAATGTCGGCGGAATCTCGCTCGCGTCGAGCACCCCGAGTCGTCCGCTCGTGCCGGCTCCCATGTAGAACAGACGTCCACCACGTTTCATTCTCTCGACGATGCCGGTGACGATACGCTCAATCTGCGGTATCGCCTGTTGCACCGCGTCGGCAACCTTGTGGTCCTCGCGATTGATCTCGGTAAGAATCTCAAGAGCCGATTTCTTCTCGAGGTCGTTGTAGAGCGACGGTTGCTCCGAAATTTTAATAAATGCCATAGTCTTGTGTAAATGGGTTTAGTTACTCAGTAGTGTGGAACTTAATCAGGCCCGCCATCGGGTCTTGCACAATCTGCCCGATGGTGATGCCCAGGCTGTTGGCGGCCTCCTGCAATGGCGCGCGGAAGTGGTGGGCGATCGACCCCACGAAGTTGCACGGCAGCGTCTCGTACCCCGCATAGTTGGCGACATTACGCGTGAAGAAGGCGCGGAAAGCGTTCAACACCAGGGCGTGCACCTCAGGCACGTCGATGTGCTTGGTAAGGAAGGGCGCGAACGAAGCCAGAAAGCGGTTGGCTGCAGGCTTGCGGTAGACGCGGTCGATGATAGTGTTGCGGTCGAGACCGTAGTCGCGCAGAAACTCGTCGCAAAGCTCCTCGGGAAGCTGCTTCTTGAGCACGTCGCCCACAAGCAACTTGCCCAGAACGGCACCGCTGCCCTCATCGCCCAGAATGTAGCCAAGCGGCGACACGTTGTCGAGAATCTCGCTGCCGTCGTAGTAGCAGCTGTTGCTGCCGGTGCCTATTATGCACGCCACACCCGGCTTGCGCTGGCATAGGGCGCGCGCTGCCGCCAGCAGGTCGGTGTTCACCTCGATGGTGACGGCGCTCTCGATGTTGCGTTGCAGAGCGTTCACCACCTGTTGTTTAATCTCGTCGTTGATAATGCCGGCGCCGTAGTAGTAAATCTCGTCGACGTGATAGCCCTGCAGGTTGGGCATCAGCTCGGTTTTGATACACTCCGCCATCTCGTCCTCGGTCATCAACAGCGCGTTCATTCCGGTGGTGAAAATCTGAGCCACCTTCTCGCCCGCGTTCAGCAGGCACCATTGGATCTTGGTCGATCCGCAATCAGCAATAAGAATCATTGATATAGTTTGTTTTTATGAATTTATGTTACACTTTATATTATTTCGATCAAACTGTCAGATTTTGATGTAAATATTCTTCTTGTAAAGAATGTAGCCGAACAGCCATGTGATGCCCACAAACACCAGGGCGTAGATGCACGAGGCGGCCTCGGGAGAGAAGGTGACAGCCTTGCACGCCTCGTGCAGTAGCCGGTGGGCGGTGTAGGGCGTGCCGTCGAGGTCGCTGCCAAAGCGCACCACCCCGAAGCTGATGGCCAGTATCGTTCCCACCAGATAGCAGAACAGCGGATTGATGCCGAACGACTGGAAGAAGCGGCACCACTTAGTGCGGCCCTTGATGTCTATTATATATATCAGCAGCGCCAGAATGCACGAGGCCATACCGGTGGTGATAAGCACGTAGGAAGAGGTCCACGCCTTCTTGCCGCAGGGGATGCCGTATTGCAGCAGCCAGCCCGCAAGCAGCAGCGAGATGCCGGCGATGGCGATGTATTGCACCCGCTCGCCATTGTCGCGATGAGTCACAATCAGCCGTCCCACCATGAAGCCTATCAGCACATGGGCGATGCAAGGCAGGGTGCTCAGCAGCCCCTCGGGATCGAGCGCGAGCGTCTGTCCGAACGCGCTCTCATGATACATGTGCTTCTCGCCGAGCACGGCAACATCGACACGCGACAGAATGTTCGACGGCGAGAACTCATAGCCGTTGCCCGTGCCGAGGATTATGGCATAAGCCACCAATATCAGCCCTATCAGCCACGGGATAAACTTCTGCTTGAACGTAAGCGCCACAAGCGACCCGAAGAAGTAGACCAACGCCAGACGCTGGAACACGCCCAGAATGCGGAGATTGTCAAACCACACGAACTCATAGTCGGGTACGAATATCAAACGCAACGCGCGGCCGAACCAACTCACTCCCCAACCATTCAGGAACAACACCAACGTGCGACGCGTGATCTTCCACAGCGCGCTACCGCTCGGCTTGAAGTTGAACTTGCGAAGCGAGAAGTACATCGACACGCCCATCACAAACACGAAGAACGGGAACACCAAGTCGGTGGGCGTAAGTCCCATCCATTCGGCATGGCTAAGCGGCGCGTAGAGGTGTTCCCACGAGCCCGGATTGTTCACCAGTAGCATCCCCGCAATGGTGATGCCGCGCAAAATATCGACTGCCAATAATCGTTTATTCATATCTCATTTGTTATAACTGTCATTACAAATCAATCAGTGTCTCGTTCAGCAGGTAGACGAGCGAGCGGTAGGGAATGCCACTGTGGTGCGACAGGCCAATCTCGCAGGTGCGGCTGTTGCTGTAGCCGCGCTTGATGCCGTGTCGCTCGATGGCCGAGCGCAGGTTGCGCAGAGCCCAGGCGTTCAGCTCGGGAGTGTGGAAGCCTTTGTCGCCGGCCCACGCGCAGCAGCCCACTCCGTCGGGCACCACCACTCGGCTAGCGCACCGCTTCGCCAAGTTCAGGATTTTCCCGTTAAGTCCCATCAGTCGCGACGAGCATGTGAGGTGAAGGGCGATAGGTTCGTCGATGGGGTTGAACTCGAGTTCGGGCGCGACAAAGTCGTGGATAAACTCGAGCAACTCGAGCGGTTTGATGGTGGTGAAATGACCCTTCATGCGATGCAGACACGGACTCTGATCACACACCACGGGATATTTCCCGTTCTCGCTCGCCACGAGCAGAGCCGCCTCCAGTTCGGCGCTCTTTTGATTGGCGATGGCGGGCATACCTTTGCTCTCCCATATCATGCCGCAACACATTTTCTTAACCTCGGCTGGCATCACCACTTGCCATCCGGCGCGATTGAGGAAGGTGACCACGGTGTCGACCAAGTCGGCACACTCTGCCCCCTTGCTACGTCCCATTGTGCGATTCAGGCAACTGGGGAAGTAAATCACCTTTCGCTCGAATGGCATCTGCTTGAGGCGCTTCATTCGGTGGGCTTTCGGCAGCTCGGCGGTCCAAAGCGGAGCGCCCAAAGCGTGTAGCGCTCGCCCGGTGGCGTTGGTCGCCTTGTCGCCAAGCACGGCATGAGCCGCTCCGGCCACGTATAGCAAGCCCTTTACGCCGCCAAGCACTCCGGCCAGATGGCGAGCCGCGAAGTCGCCCACACGATAGCGGGCGCTGCCCGGGCGGCAACGCTCGGCGCGAAGGTCGTGGGTGAGGTCGGCAACATTAATCGACATCGGGCAAGAGGTGGAGCACAAGCCGTCGGCGGCGCAGGTTTCGTCGCCCCAGTAGCGATACTGCTTGGTGAGCTTGAGCAAGAGGTCGTTGTTCTCCCCCGTGGCTTGCAGCCTTGCAATCTCGCGCTGAGCGATTATGCGCTGGCGCGACGACAGGGAGAAACCGCAGCTCACGCAGTTCACCTCGCAGAAGCCGCACTCGATACACTTGTCCACCGCCTCGTTGACGAGCGGCATGGGTTTCAAATTTTTCAGGAAGCATTGCGGGTCATCGTTGAAAATTACGCCCGGATTGAGTATTCCGCGAGGGTCGAACAGTTGCTTGATTTCCTTCATAATGCCGAACGCTTTATCGCCCCATTCCTTAGCCACAAACGGCGCCATATTGCGACCGGTGCCGTGCTCGGCCTTGAGCGAGCCGTCATATTTGTCTACCACGAGCTCAACCGTGGCGCGCATCAGAGCCTCGTAGCGGTCAATCTCCTCTTGAGTGTCGAAACTCTGGGAGATTATAAAGTGATAGTTGCCCTCCAAGGCATGGCCGTAGATGCAGCTGTCGTCGTAGCCGTGGTCGACGAGCATTTGAGCCAAGTCGACGGTGGCCTGAGGCAAGTCGTCGATGTGGAACGCGACATCCTCGATGAGCACGGTGGTGCCTTTGGGCCGTGTGCCGCCCACGCTCGGGAAGATGCCGGAGCGGATGGCCCAATATTTGCCGTATTCGGCGGGGTCGGAGGTGAAGCGTGCGGGCACGGCAAGCGTGAACGGCTCCAATATCTTGTTGATTGCCGCGATGTTGGCGTCGAGCTCTTCTTGCGACATGGCGAAGGTTTGTATCAGCACAGCCGTCAGGCCTTCGCCGGTGGTGTCGTTGACGCTCGCGAGCGATTTCTTGTCGAGCAACTCGGCGCAATGCACCGGACCTTTCTTCATCGCCACCACCGCCTCGCAAGCCTTGCGCATCTCCTTGAAGTAGAGCATAGCGCTGGCGCGATGAGTGGGTAAAATGCCGGTCGACATCGTGAAACGGCTGGCAAACGCAAGCGTGCCCTCGCTGCCCACCATCAGGTGGGTGATGATGTCGAACGGGTCGTCGAACGTTACAAGCGGCAGCAGGTTCAGGCCGGTCACGTTCTTAATCGTGTACTTATAGCGGATACGCTCGGCAAGCTCCTTGTCGGCGTTCACGCGGTCACGCAGCTCCTCTATCTTCTTTATGAACGCGGGATGGGTCTCAAGAAAGCGGCGACGGCTGTCGGCATCGCCGGTGTCGAGCACGGTGCCGTCGGCGAGCACAATGCGGAGCGAGAGCAGCTGTCGGTCGCTATTGGCGTGAGTGCCGCAACTCATGCCGCTGGCGTTGTTGATCACTATGCCTCCCACCATGGCGCTGTTCTTCGAAGCCGGGTCGGGAGTAAAGGTTCGTCCCAACGGTGCCAGAATCTCGTCCACCCGATGTCCCACCAGTCCGGGTTGCATGGTGATGACGCTCGCGTCGTCGTTGAGGCTGTATTCCTCCCAATGCTTGCCGGCCACAATCAGAATAGAGTCGGTGTTGGTTTGGCCCGACAGACTCGTGCCGGCGGCACGGAACGTAACCGGCAGCTCCAGTTCATTGGCAATAGCGAGCAAGCGCGACACTTCCTGCTCGCTCGTGCTGCGCACCACCACCTTGGGCACATTGCGGTAGAACCCGGCATCGGTGCCCCACGTCAGGCGTCGCAGCTCGTCGGTGTAGACGCGATCGCGAGGAATAAACTCCCCAATCCGCTTTAAGTATTCCTTATATCTCATCTTTTTGTGGAAAATGTTATTTCATTCTTGATTTATTCTTTTATCATCCACTCGGTGATTGTTGCGGTCTCGGTTGAGAAATTGATGCCAACCTTGGTGGTGGGCAAAGTGTTCGACACCGCCAGTTCGTAGTCCTTGCTCTCAATTTGGCGCAAAGCCTCCCGCGCTGTGCCGTCGAGTTTGATTTCGAGCACATAGTTCCGCTCGGGCAAGGTCATCAGCATATCGATTCGTCCGTCGGCGGTTCGCACCTGAGTCTGCGTCTTGATGCCCACGAGCATCAGCACCACATAGAGCATAGCCGTGTAATGGCCCTCGCTATGGCGCGTGCCCTCCTGATACGGGATTGACTTGAGGAAGCGTTGCAGAAGGCGCATTGCCTCGTCAGGCTTATTTTCTATCAGATGATAACGGATAAAGTCGGCTGTGATTTGCGTATTCACGTCAGGAGCCGTTGTGACATATCGTGGAACCAGGCTCTCCATTATGCCGTATCGCACCTCCTCGTTGGGGTAGCCGAGAGTGTAAATGTCGCGCATGCGATCATAGGCCTTTATTGTTAAGTAGCCACTCTGATAGAATAGCGGCAGCACATCGGTCATCTTCTCGGTGGGGGCGTCAAATTGTGCGGCCTTTGCCATATTGCCGTCGAGCTTGGTGATGTCGGGCTGATATTTAGCCAGCAATTTCAGCAGCAACGTGGGAGTGCCGGTGCTGAACCAGTAGAAGTCCAGTTTCTCGTTGGCGAACGCGCTTACTAGGCTGAAGGGGTTGTAGACTTTCGCGCTGTTCTCAGCGAAGCAATAGCCGTCGTAGTACTGCCGAAGTTGCGCGATCATCTGCTCACGTGAGATTTCGTAGACCTCCGCGAGGCGGTCGATGCCATCGCTAAACGTTGTTTCCATTTCCTCCTCGGTCACTCCACACAATGTGGCGTACTGTGGCAGCATACTGATGTTGGTCAACAAATTCAGCTCGCTGAAAATCGACAGTTGCGAGAATTTTGATATGCCGGTGATGAAGATAAAGCGGATATAATCGAGGCTGTCCTTAAGCGGGGCGTACAAAGCGCGTAGCATATTTCGCACCTCGTCGAGCGTATCGTCGGTAAGATTGTTAAGCAGCGGAGCGTCGTATTCGTCAATCAGCACCACCACCTGCTGGCCGTACTTCCGGTAGCTCTCGGCAATAATCTGCTTCAGTCGTCCACCGTGGGTCTTGTTTTCGGTTTTAATTCCTAATCGTCGCTCAGCGTCACTAAGGCTCCCGTGAATCTGATAGTCGATAAGTTCAAGCTTTTTCTCCTTGACCGATGCCAGGCTTAGGTGGACGACGGGGTGCTTAGTCCAGTTTTTCTCAAGCTGCTCAATTGCCAAACCGCTGAACAGCTCGCGTCGCCCCTCGAAGTAACTTCTCAAGGTAGACACAAGCAACGACTTGCCAAACCGGCGCGGGCGCGACAAGAACACATACTTATATGTGTCTGTCATACGGTAGATTAGCTCCGTCTTATCGACATAACGCCGATTCTCCTCGATAATCTGTTCAAACACCGGCATCCCCACCGGATACCTCACAATATTAGCCATAACAATTATTATGTATATGTTTTAATAATTTACGTCAATGCTCGCGTTCACGAAATAATGAAGCAGAATCTCGCGATAGTTGTAGCCCTTGGCGCCCATAACGGCGGCTCCAATCTGGCATAGGCCCACGCCATGGCCCCATCCGGCGCCACGTAGCACAAACTTCAGGGGATAGCCGTCGGCATCGAAGCCGTGCTTCTCGACAATAAATGCCGAGCTGTAGAGGCACGACTCGGAAAGCGCATAGCGAATAGCCAACTCTTTTCCGATGGTGCGCGTCAATTTCTCGCCTACGATTTTCAATTTGTACAGTCGACCGCTGGTGCCGCGAGCGATAGGCTGTAAATCCTTAATGCGACCATAATCTACGCCGGTACGTTTTTTTATCAACTCGGCAAGTTGTTCTTGTGAGTATTCCACACTCCAACGATAGAAGTCGGTGGTCTCTTGGTCGTAGTCGTTGAGCACCTGCGAGAGTATCTCCGGGTCGGCGGTGTTGCAGTGCGCCTCGGGCGACGAAAGTATCCACTCGGCGGCATTGTCCTCGCGGGTGAGGTCGGGGAAGTTGTCCTCATCGGCACTGTCGCGTCGCGCCGCCAGATAGTCGTAATGATGATTCTCCCAGCAGTTCTCAAATTCCTCAATCACCCCGCCGCACGACTTTGAGAATCGGGCGTCGCACAGTTCGCCGCCATAGGTCAGTACCTGCCCCCACGTGGCCTCGATGGCTTGACGCACGGTCTCGGTGCTGGCCCGGGTAATTCCCTGATAGCGCTGGCAATGGTCGTCGGCACAGACGTCAAAGTTGAGATGGTCGTCGCGATCCCACCATTTGATGTCGATGTCGTCGCCCTCTTCCTCGTGGCTCATTGTAGCCTCGTTGACCGTGGTTTTGCTCATCTGCGCCAGCAGCCACGAGCGCGAAATCACAGCATGGGCCTTCAGCAGCTCAAGCGACGCGGTGGCACTCATCTCGCTACTGATCACACTAAGCAGATAGTCCTCGACGCTTATCACATTGATGGCGGTGATATTGTCGTTCTCAACTATTAGCTTGAGCGCTCCGCGAAAGGTCTGATCCTCCTTCCGCCTCCAGTGGAAACTGACGCCGATGGTGACATCTTGCAGCGTGAACGAGTCCACATCGGAATTCACAGGACTGAACAGCAGCTCGTCGTAAAGGCTGCCGTCCCACAGCACCTTGCCATGCTCGGCACGCGCCAGCTGATGACCGGTAGCCATAGTGTCGCTGTCGCCAATGCGATACGCGCTGTTGAGTATAAACTCCACCACAGGCTCGTTCATTATGCCAACACTCACATGAGGAACTGTCTTCTTATCTATTGCTTCCATAATTTATAGCTTTGTTTTTCTAAATTTGTCGATTGCATTGTCGAATGATGCCTTGTCGACCGATACTTCCAAGAGCAAACGCCACGCACCACCATACGAGATACGCCTTAACTGAGCCTCGTCGACAAACGTTATGAGCCCGGCCATATCTATCACACCGGGCGACACCAGATAATGACCTTTACCGGGACCGTAATTGTTGGCGCGATGTTTGCGGCGAGGCAAAATCGTCACTATAGGGTCGGTGTCGGGTTCGTCGGTCCATGCGACAATATTGAATTTAGGCTCTTGTTCGTCTGACAATCTGGGCAGATGTCGGATAAACGATGAGCAATATAGTTCAATCTTAGTCGCATTGTCGGTGGTGAAGGAGAGATTTCTACACCAAAAATTCGAACTGTATACGGCCAACATATCGCTCGTGCCGACAATCACTTGCACATTCATATATTCATCAAGGTAGAACTGCGTGAGTGGCAACTCGTCCTTAGGCACGGCTTGAAAATGAAAATGGTCGGGAGCCGAGGCGCCACAATGAGGACCATTATACAATATGGCATAGTCGGGCAGCAAGCGTGCCAATTCATGAAGGTCACCCCAACGGCCTCTGATGAGCTGCGGCACGTGCTCCTGTGCCACTATCGTGAAATGGCGTTGGGTGATAGGGTATGGATTTACCTGTATTCGATAGCTGTTGCCGCTACTGCCAGTCCACATCACGTGACCCTGTTCCGGCGGAAGATTTTTCGCGCACAGAAAGCACGGACGCATCTTGATCGCCTCCCGACTCAAGTCGGCAAGGGTCGATTTTGAGCGCATCGGATTGCACACGAGCTTGATGCGAGCACGGCCATACGGCGATATTGTGGCCGTGCGGCGCTTCAAGCCCGGTAAAGCGCTATAGCGTTCCGACACCTCTGGCCATTCGACCATCTGCCGCCGGTAAAGAACTTCTATCTCTTCACGTAATGCCATATCCTATCCGTCAATTTAGCCTTTCTTGTTCATCGCGATGCGTGCCTGTAGCTCCCACGTGCGGATGCGATCCTTGTAGAGGTTGTTGCGGTTCATCTTCTCCACATCGAGCGAGGCGTCGCTATTGTCGTCCCAGCGTCGGCACATATACACCGGCTCATACACACGGCCAATCTGATACGTGCGCGAGATGTTGAGCCCTAGCGCGTAGTCCTCGCCGTAACTGGTGTTGGGAATCTTCACGTCGCGAAGCACCGGTGTGTAGAACGCGCGCGGAGCGCCCAAGCCGTTGATGCGCAACGCGTTGTTGCGGCCGTTCTCGGGCGTCCATTCCTTGTGGTCGATAACGCCGGGAGGAATGGGGTTGCAGTCGATGTCGGTCATCAGATAGGTGCCTACCACCATAGCCACGTTTTGCTCGTAGAACGCGTTCACCATCGTCTGGAGCGTGTTCTCGTCCTTGTACATGTCGTCGCTGTCGAGCTGTACCACGAATTTTCCGGCCTTGGGGTGATGTGCCGCAAGATTCCAGTAGCCGCCTATGCCCATGTCGTAGAAGTCGGCGATAATGTGGATCAGGCGAGGATCGTCGTAAGCGGCAATGGCCTCACGGGTGCCGTCGGTCGAGAAGTTGTCGACCACCATCAGGTTGAACTTAAACGTGGTCTTCTGGCGCAATACGCTGTCGATAGCGTCGCGGATGGTGCGGATGCGGTTGCGAACGGGGATCATCACCGTGGCCTCCACCTCAAAGTTGTCCTCGCCAAACTCGATATGCTTGAAGTTGGGCACTTCCTTGCCATCCACGACTTTGATTGGCGACAGATAGCCGCCTATCTCCTTCAAGTGCTCGGTGCAGGCGGCTTCCATCTCAATCTGTCGACCGCGATTGCGAGGATCGACGTAGTCGAAAATCTTCTCGCCGCTCTTGCGGGTGTCAAGCTCAACATCGCTGTACAGATACTCGTTGATGTGGGTGATAGCGGCAAACTGCGACAGCTTCAGGCGAAGGTCGTACAGGCCGGCATGGCTATACTCGCTCTTCATCTTCTCGCAAGCCTTCTTCATGCACGCGCCGCAGAACACCAGCACACTGCCGAAGTCGAAATCGTCGCGCAACGCCCCGAACTGGTAGTCGATCACCGGAGCCTTGTCGGCGCCGCGGTCGGTTACGTTGTAGTGGTCGGCGTACACCATGCCGCTACCGCTGTCCTCCAAAATCTTCACAAAGCGCTCAATAGCAAACGGGGCAAACTTCAGCGTCACGTGTTTGGTGTAAACAAGCGCTACCGGGGCTTGAACATGACCTACGATAGTCTTAATAGTGGCGGTCGACTGAAGGTCGTTCACATTCAGTCGATAGCAGCCTTCCACCTCGCCTTCCGCCTCGGGCGTAGCGAGCAAAAAGATGTTGTTTACCAACTCGTTGTCCTTCAAGCCTGCTATAGTGGCTTGAACTTGTTCTGCATTCACAAATGGAATAAAGCAATCAATTTTTTTCATCGTTTTAATTATTCTTATGTTGTGGTTTTATTCGTCTTATCTAATCTTTACTGAAAAATCTTTAATTACAATCCGTTAGCCAATCGGTGATGGTGCCCGTCTCGGTCGAGAAATTAATGCCGACCTTGGTTGTGGGAAGGCTGTTGGTCACGGCCATCGAGTAGTCCTTGCTGTCGATCTGGGCGAGCGCCTCGGCCGCCGTGCTGTCGAGTTTTAGCTCCATCAGATAGTTGCGTTCGGGCAGTGTAAGCAGGATGTCGAGACGGCCGTCGGCGGTTCGCACCTGCGACTGCACATAGTCGGCCGTCAGCGCGAATATCACGTAGAGCATAGCCGTGTAATGGCCCTCGCTGCGGCGAGTGCCCTCCTGATACGGAATTGACTTCAGAAAGCGCCGCAAAAACTCCAACGCCCCGTCCAAATCGCCCGCCAGCAACGGTTTCACCAAGCGCCACGTGTTGCCCTTTGGGCTGGCCGTGTTGAGCACATATTTGGGATACAACGACTTCAAGAAACCGACTCTCACCTCTTTATTGGGATAGTCGAGGTTGTAGGTCTCACTCAGTTTGTCGTAGCTTTTAATCGTCAGGTAGCCGCTCTGATAGAGAATAGGCGTGGCGCTGTGCATGGCCTCGGTGGGGACGTCGAATTCATCGGCGCCGATGTCTTCAAGCTCAATGTCGGTGATACGGGTGCCATATTTGCGAAGCGCTGTGAGCAGATACGTAGGTGTGCCGCTGGAGAACCAATAGTAATCGAAATCACAATTATTCAGGGCGCGAATCAGGCTGAATGGATTGTAAACAGCATCGCCCGCCTTGGCAAAATGATAACCGTTATAATATAGACGCAATTTATCCAGCACATCGTCACGACTCATTTCCAATTTCTTGGCCATAATGTCGATTCCGTCGCTGAATTGAGTCTCCATCTCCTCCTGCGTTATGCCACATATTGCCGCATAATCCGGATTCATTGTGATGTTCTCCAAGTTGTTGAGTTCGCTGAAGATCGAGAGTTGCGAGAACTTGGTAATGCCGGTTATGAACAGGAATTTGATGTACTCCAGGCTGTCCTTTAGTGGAGCATAGACCGAGCGCATTAGCTTGCGAACTTCGGCAAGCGTCTGTTCGTCGTCGAGGTTGTTGAGCAGCGGCGCATCGTACTCGTCGATGAGTATCACCACTTGCTCGCCGTACTTCTCGTGGCAACGGCTTATCATTCGCCTTAGCATTCCACCGGGAGTGTCGCTACCGCTCTCAATGC
>JAFVDY010000117.1 GCA_017478265.1 Muribaculaceae bacterium
AGGAGTCCCCTGTCCCCCTGTAGGGACGACGCAATCCAAAAAACTGCGAAGCAGTTTTTGATGGGTGGGACAATGGTTGGCACATCTTACATTTTACATCTTACATTTTACATCTTACATTTTACATCTTACATTTTACATCTTTTACATGGGGATGGGGGCGAAGGAGTAGCCTTGGGCGCGGAGCCATTCGATGGCTCGGGGAAGGGCGTATTTCATGTTTCGCTCGGCCTTGAGAGAGTCGTGGAAGACGATGATGGAGCCGTTGCGGGCGTAGCGCTTCACGTTGTCGAGCACCTGTTCGCCGGTGAGCTTCTTGCTATAGTCGCGGGTAACGAGGTCGTACATTACAATGGTAAATCTCGCGCGAAGCACCTTGCTCTGTCCCCAGCGCAGGAGTCCGTGTGGCGGTCGGAAGAGTGTGGTGTGAATCAGTTCGTTTGCTGTAAATACGTTGTGTAGGTAGGCACGTGTCGAGACGTGCGCGCCCTGGAGGTGGCTCATGGTGTGGTTGCCCACGCTGTGTCCGCGTCGCAGGAGCTCGTCGAGGAGCTCGGGGTGCCGCTCAACGTTCTGCCCCACAAGGAAGAAGGTAGCCTTGATGCCGTAACGGTCGAGCACGTCGAGCACCCACGGCGTGACCTCGGGAATGGGTCCGTCGTCGAAAGTGAGGTAGACCGTGCGTTCCTTCTTGTGGATGCGCCAGACGGTCTCGGGGAAAAGCATGCGGTAAAGCAGTGGCGGGCGTTCGATAAACAAGGCTTACTGTGAATTAGAAATTAGGAAATCAGGAATTTATGGGCGGGAAGTGGGGCGGGTGTTTAAGCTGACGTTATATAACAACAACTTTGCAACAACTAATTAACAACTTGGAACAACTTTTTTGGGAGGTTTCGGAATTTCGATTACTCGATTTTTGACTAAAATTTTTCGAATTATTAAAAAAAGTTGTTCCGAGTTGTTCGCAGTTGTTTCTTAGTTGTTGTTTACACCGTCGCGGCGGCGAGCTGGTTACAGCCCGAAGGGGTTGGCGAGGTCTTGCTCGGTAGCTTCGGCTGCGGGTTGCTCGTCGGCTGGTTGCTCGTCGGGTTCGGGCGCGTTTTGCTGCTGGGCGGCCTGCTGACGTAGCATCTCAATCTCCTCGGGGGTGTACTGCCGCTGGGGTCGCAGGTTGCGGAACGACGCGATGTGCTCGGCGTCGACGCCTTGCGCGGCGAGCTTCTTGAGCAGCGCCTCGTATCCGTCGGGGTTGTACTGCTTATAAGTGAGCAGGAACTCCGGCAGGACTTGAGTCTCGATTGCGACGCTCATCTCGTCGGGCATATAGTCGTTGCGCATCATGTAGCTGTTGTAGCGCACGTACTGTCCGAATCGCAGTATCTCGCTCTCGAGGATGCTGATCGCTTTCTTGCCGGCGTCGGCGTTGTCGCTGTTCTCGGCTATGGCGTGATAGCTCTCGGCAATCTCGAGTCCGTTGTAGAAGCTGAGGTTACACGTCTTGACGGGCAACTTTTGCATCATCAGGTCGAGGATGATGTTGGCCTTGTCGTATTTCTCCTCCGCCACGAGGTCGCGCGCGAGCTGCGTCATGGCAGTGCGGGTGGAGTTGATCATACGGCCTACGGTCTCGTCGACGTAGATTGCTCCCGGCTTCGCCTTGTCGAGTCCACCCCAGCGGAAGTGCTTGGTGACGACGTCGAACATACGGTCGGTGTTGCTGTGGATTTCGCGCGAGCCGCCGTCGTTGCTCCTCACGGGTGTCACCTGATAGGCCATGCCCACGTTGAGCAGCCAGGGCGAGAGTCCCAGATAGTAGCTCTCGGGCACTGTCATGGCGAAGTAGCACGGACGTTGCCAACCGTTAGCGATGCTGGTCGCGATAAGGTCGAACGAGGCCATCTCGCTGGCGCTCATGCCACCCTTCTTGCCACCCTGTCCCAAGTCGAGCACAATCTCGGAAGCCGCGGCGTCGCGCATCGACTCCGGCACGATTCCTGCGGCGATTGCCTTCTCCTTGTTGGTGGGGATGCGCACGGTAGAGTATTTGATTACGGGCACTCCCACTTGCGGATCCATAAACGTCTTGTCGTCGTAATAAGCGTCGAGGAACTGCTCGGGCGAGACCACTGTGGAGTCGGGCTCGAGCCAGTAGCCGTACTGGCGCTTGTCGTAGGCGTAGGTGAGGGCACCGGCGCGCATGGGCAGCGGTTTGCTGTCGTAGGCGGCGCGTTGCATCTGGGCTATGTACCAGTCGGTGGCGAGGTAAGAGAGGTTGACCGCGCGCACATCGGTACGATAGCCCTCCACCTCCTGTGCGTACCATAGGGGGAAGGTGTCGTTGTCGCCGTTGCAGAATATGATGGCGTTTTTCTCGAGTCCGGCAAGATAGTTCATGCCGAAGTCGCGCGCGCAATATCGTCCGCTGCGGTCGTGGTCGTCCCATGTCTGGCTCACCATCTGCAGCGGCACGAGCACACCCACCGCGGCGGCGGCGATGCCCACGAGGCTTTGCTTGCCCTTGCCGAGGCGGTGGCTGAGGTTCCATAAGGCCGCCACGCCCATGCCCACCCAGATGGCGAAGGCATAGAATGAGCCGGCGTAGGCGTAGTCGCGCTCACGCGGCTGGCTCGGCGTCTGGTTGAGGTATAGCACGATGGCGATACCCGTCATGAAGAACAGGAAGAAGACCACCCAGAACTGCTCTATGCCCCGCTGGCGCTTGCATGCCTGCCAGATGAGGCCGATGATGCCCAACAGGAGCGGGAGTAGGTAGAACTTGTTGTTGCCCTTATTCTCGGTTGTAAACTCGTCGGGGAGCATCTTCTGGTCGCCAAGTCGCGCGTTGTCCATGAAGGGAATACCGGTGATCCAGTTGCCGCGCATGGCGTCGCCCGGTCCGTTGCCCTGTAGGTCGTTCTGCCGTCCGGCGAAGTTCCAGAGGAAGTAACGGAAGTACATATAGTTGAGCTGGTAGGAGAAGAAGTATCGCAGGTTGGAGCCGAAGGTGGGTTTAGGCATGGCGTCGGTCATGACGCTCTCTCCGTTCTCGTCGACGGCGACTGTGGCATCGATCTGCTCGGCGAAGTCTTCTCCGAGGAGGTCGTAATATTGCTGCGTGTGCATCGAGCTGTGAATGCGCGGGAAGAGCATATTCAGTTCGGGCGTCATCACATAGTCCTCACGCGGGCCGAGGTTCTCGTAGTGGTCTTTGACGTCGGTGTCGGTCTTCACCACTCGCGTGTAGCGATTGGGGCCCTCGTCCACCTGCGTAGTGCCGTAGGGGGTTCCGTCGCTCACCCTGAGCACCTGGGAGCCGAAGGTGTTGCCATAGAGTAGCGGCGACTTGCCGTACTGCTCGCGGCTCAGATAGCTTGTGAGGGCGAACGGGCTGTTGGGCGAGTTCTCGTCGAGCGGAGTGTTGGCGCTGGAGCGAATGAGCACAAGGGCGTAGCTCGAGAATCCGATGAAGATCATCATTATCGACAGCGTGACGATTGACAGCAGGCGACGTGGCACCACCTTCACCTTGAGGAAGAGGAGCACGCCGAATGCTATAATCAGCAGAATAGGCAGCAGCAGACCATCGCTCAGGAAGAGCATACCGCTGAGCACGACGCTCAGGAAGAAGGCGGCGAGCATGCGCACGCGGCTCGAGCCGCGGTAAAGCTCGAAGAGAGTCCACGCGAGCACCAGCATAAGCAGCGCGGCATAGATGATCACACCGCTGTTGTAGCTCAAGCCCATGCCGTTGACAGCCATAAGCTCGAAGTAGCCGGCAAGCTCGATAAAGCCCGGCTCCAGCCCGTAGAGGATGAGCACAATCACCACGAACGAGAGCAGGAGTGAGATGAGCGAGCCCTTGACGTTGGTGCGCCCGCTATATCGGCGATAATAGATAATCAACGCGATGGCCGGAATGGCGAGCAAGTTGAGCAAGTGTACGCCCAGCGAGACGCCGAACACGTAAGCAATCAAGATGAGGTAGCGGTCGCTCGAGGGATCGTCGGCCCTCGCCTCCCATTTGAGAATCAGCCAGAACACCAACGCTGTGCAGAAGCTCGAGAAGGCGTAGACCTCGGCCTCGACGGCGCTGTACCAGAACGTGTCGCTCCAGGTGTAGACCAACGCGCCACACACGCCGCTGCCCATCACCGCCATATACTGCCCGAGGCTCATGTCGGCCTCGCCTCCGTCCTTAACAATCAGCCGCTTGACAAGGTGGGTGATTGACCAGAAGAGCAGCAGCACGGTGAGCGCGCTGAGTATGGCGCTCATGGCGTTGACATATTTCGACACCAGCGCCACATCGCCACCGGCGAAGTTGGCCGCAAATCGTGCCGCGAGAATGAACATAGGGTTGCCGGGCGGGTGTCCTATTTCCAGCTTGTAGCCTTGGGAAATAAACTCGGGACAGTCCCAGAAACTCGCTGTGGGCTCGAGCGTCAGCAGATAGGTGACGGCTGCGATGGCGAACACGAGCCAACCGAGCGTGTTGTTGATGATGTTGTACTTCTTCATCTTGAATTATTGTCGTTGTATACTTATTTTCAGCGATTTCGCCGCGTTACAGCCCGCAAAGGTACAACTTTTTTTTATTTTCGGTCAACGAATTAACACGAATTTGCACGAATTTGTATAATAAAGCGGGCTTTTAAACGGTAAAAGCCCGGCCTTAACCCAAATCGTGCAAATCCGTTGACTCAAAAATTGTTGTTTGCCGGTTGAGTGGGCGAGAGGGTTATCGGGCGAATTCGGCGAGTCGGGCGAGGTATTTGCCGATGATGTCGAACTCGATGTTGACACGCGTGCCGGGTTGTATAGCGTGGAAATTGGTGATTTCGAAGGTGTAAGGGATGATTGCCACCTCGAAGCTGTTGAGCTCGCTGTTGCACACGGTGAGGCTTACTCCGTTCACCGTCACGCTACCCTTCTCTACCGTCACATAGCCCTTAGCCGCCATCTCGGGCGCCACCTGATAGACGAAACGGTAGTAATAGCTTCCGTCGACCTGTCGCACCTCGACACACTCGGCTGTTTGGTCGACGTGTCCTTGCACGATGTGCCCGTCGAGCCTACCGCCCATCATCATTGAGCGCTCGACGTTCACCTCGTCGCCCACCTTGAGCAGGCCGAGGTTGCTGCGGTCGAGAGTCTCCTGTATCGCGGTCACGGTGTAGGTGCCGTCGCCCGGCTGCTTTACCACGGTGAGGCATACGCCGTTGTGCGACACACTCTGGTCGATAGTCAACTCACGGGCGAACGAGCACGACAGGGTGAGGTGCAGGTTACCGCCGTCTTTTTCCAGAGCCACCACGCGGGCGGCCTCTTCAACTATTCCTGAGAACATAATATCTTTATTTATAGGTTATTTTTTACGAGTTGATTTGTTGGCGCTTGGCTGCTGAGGCGCGGCCGCTTTGTCGGGCGGTGTTTGAGCCGGAGGCGTTTCGGGCGCTGGCTGGCCATCGGGCTGCGCGGGCGGTTGCTGACCCTCGGGGGTCGCTGGAGCCGGCTGGCTCTCGGGGGATGTTTGCGCCGGCTGCTGACCCTCGGGCGCTTGACCGTCGGGCGGGGTGGTGCCGTCGGGTGGCGTGGTGCCGTCGGTGTCTGCCGGCGCGTTCTCGTCGGGCGCGGGTTCTTCGTCCTCCTCGATGGAGCTTTGCTTGGGCGCGTCCTCGCTGTAGTTGCGATAGAAATTGGTGGTGAGAACCTGGAACTCGGTGCGCCGGTTGATTTGGTCGGCGGCCGCTTTATTTTCGCGCGACAGCGTGTCGATAAACGCCTCTGTGAGAGTGTCGCCCTCTGTGAACTGCGGGTAGAGCCTTGCTATGCGCTTTGTCACCACCTTCGGCCTCGACTTGCCGTAGCCCTGGAATTTGAGGCGTTCCTTCTCGATGCCGTGTGCGATAAGATAGTCGACCACACTCTTGGCGCGCCGTGTCGAGAGGTCGAGGTTGAACTCTTGCGAGCCGATACGGTCGGTGTGCGACGACATTTCAATCGTCACATAGGGGTTATCCTTGAGCACCTGCACCATCGAGTCGAGAGCGGCTTTGCTCTCGGGGCGCAGCGTGGCTCGGTTGTAGTCGTAGAATATGTTTTCGATCACCTGCGGCTTGGTCATGGCGGCGAGAATGAAGTCGACGTTATATTCGGCGTCCTCCTCGGTGACATCGCTGGTAAACTCCTGCTTGTCGTTGAGGTAGCCGTTGGCGCCGGCGAGCATTACGTAGCTCACTCCCCGTTCGAGGTCGAAACGGAACGAGCCGTCGGGCTTCGCCACCGCCTTCTGGTTGGAGCCGTCGTTGCCCACGATGCGGATGATAGCGTTGGGCACCGGTTCCTCGTCCTTGTCGAGCACGTAGCCGCTAATCCACACCTTGAGGTCGGGCTTAATGAAAGAGAAGATGTGGTCGTAACCACGTCCATCCTTTCGATTTGACGAGAAGTAGCCCGCCTCGGTTTGAGTTCGGTCGAAGGTGATGCCGAAGTCGTCCCAGGTCGAGTTGATAGGCGCTCCCATATTCTCGATAAACCACTTGCCTGAGGGCTGAAGGGTCGCCTTGAAAATGTCGAGTCCTCCGAATCCGGCGTGTCCGTTGCTGGAGAAGTAGAGAATGCTGTCGGTGCGGCAGTAGGGGAAGCGGTCGTCGCCCGGGGTGTTGATTTGGTCGCCGAGGTTCTCGAGAGTGCCGTGTCCGTCCTTGATGCGCACCCTCCAGATGTCCTTGCCGCCCTGTCCGCCCGGCATATCGCTTGAGAAGTAGAGCCATTGGGCGTCGGTGCTGACCGCGGGGTCGCCGTAGGCGCTGATAGTGTCGGCGGTGATTTCCACCTTCACGGGCGCGCTCCACTTGGCCTCGCTACGCTGCGAGGAGTAGATGTCGACGCTCGTGGGGGCGTCGGTTTTTCGTATCGCCTTGGCGAGATACATGGTGTTGCCGTCGGGGGTGAATGCCGTAGCGCCCTCGTCAAACTCGGTGTTGAGGTCGCCCTCGGCGAGTGCCGGCCGGCTCCACTTGCCCTTGTCGTCCTTTTTAGAGAAGAAGATGTCGCTATTCTTTGTTCCTGTGATTTCGCTCTTGGCGGTGCCGGTAGCTTTCTCGTTGCTCGAGGTGAAATAGAGCATATCGGCGTTGCCGTCGAGGAATTGCGGGCAGAAGTCGGCGCGTCGCGAGTTGAAGAGTTTCTCGGCCTTGACGGTGTAACGCGAGCCCAGCTGTTTCCATTGCGGAGCCATCTGGCATGCCCGCAATCCCTCGGAGGCCCACCAGTTGCCCGGCTTAAGCTCAAGGAACTTTTGGTAGTTCTGTATCGCTTGGGCGTACATACCCTCCATCTGCTGCGCCTGCGCCAGATAGAGGTAGAGCATGGTGTCCTGAAACTCGTATCGAAGAGCGTTCTGATAGGCGGCGGCGGCCCGAGCGCTCATGTTGAGCCGTCGGTAACATTCTCCCATCATGTAGGCCACCTCGCCACGCTGCCAGCGATCCTCTTTCTTCTTCAACTTATTGTAAATCTTGCGATATATCACCGAGGCGTCGTAGTATTCGCCGCGGTCGAAGCGTTCGTCGGCGTCGCGCATCTTTGCGGTTTTGCACGACGAGAGTTGCAGCGCCGTGAGCGCCACCGCTATCGCCAGGAATATCATTATCGGTCGTTTCATCATTGTTCACGTAGGGGCATATATGTCCTAACAAATAAAACGTTCGACAAGGGGTGTTTATTGCATTGCCCGTCGCTCGTTTCTCGTCGCTCGTTTCTAGTCGCCCCATTGAATGCTCTAATGCTCGAACTTACGCGTAACGATGAAAAAAATTAGGGTTTTCTAAGCCAAAAGTTGAGTTTTATAAGAATATTATGTAATTTTGCGCTTGCCACTTGACTCTACAAAATGAAAAAAAATAAGGAAAAATTTGTGGGATTAAAAAAAATGCGTACCTTTGCAGCCGTCTAATCGAAAGGAGGGTGTACTCCACAGCGTAGATAACAAACAGTAATTCAACATATTACCCCAGCCGCAAGCCACTGCCGCGGCGCGAGCGACAATCGGCATGGTTGGAGCCCGCAGAAGTGTGTGGCACAGCAAATTATAAGAGAACATAATTACAAACATTTATAAAAGAATAAAGAATAACAAAATGATTATCGTTCCGGTAAAAGAAGGCGAAAACATCGAACGCGCCTTAAAGAAATTCAAGAGAAAGTATGAGCGTACAGGTATTGTAAAGGAGTTGCGTACCCGTCAGCAGTTCAACAAGCCCAGCGTTGTCAAGCGCAAGAAGATGATGAAGGCTGTGTACGTTCAGCACCTGCGCACCCTCGAGCAGTAATCAACCTGCACGGCGCACGAAGTCAAAACGTATTTATTTGAATAATGATTGACAACAAATTTCTCTATTGCGCGGTAAAAGCATAATTTGAGATTGAACGAAAACGGTTCTGTGGCCACTGCGGCCCGGAACCGTTTTTTTTCGTAACACGCAATTGATGGAAGATGGAAGATGGAAGATGTGCCGATACGAGAAAAAGATTTTTTACACATTATATATAGCGGATTGAGAATTATTCGTAACTTTGCAGCCGTTTTAAGTGATAAACGGCATGATCCGGCACACGGATAGAGGCCGTAATAGTAACATTATCAAGAGATTGAAGATGGCAAACAACCTTGTAATAGTAGAGTCGCCCGCCAAGGCCAAGACTATACAGCGCTTCCTGGGCAACGACTATAAAGTGATGTCGAGTTACGGACACATCCGCGACTTGAAGAAGAAAGATTTCTCGATTGATATTGAGCACGGCTTCGAGCCAATCTACGAAATTCCACAGGATAAGACCGAGGTGGTGTCGAAGTTGAAGAAAGCCGCCGGCAGTGCCGATGTGGTGTGGCTGGCGAGTGATGAGGACCGCGAGGGAGAGGCCATAGCATGGCACCTGCGCGAGGTGCTCAATCTGGATCCGAAGCGCACACGCCGCATCGTGTTCCACGAGATCACCAAGCCGGCGATACTTGCCGCCATCGAGAATCCACGCGAGCTCGACGTCAACCTGGTTGACGCCCAGCAGGCCCGTCGCGTGCTCGACCGCCTGGTGGGCTTCGAGCTGTCGCCGGTGCTGTGGAAGAAGATCAAGCCGGCACTGTCGGCCGGCCGCGTGCAGAGCGTGGCTGTACGCCTTATTGCCGAGCGCGAGAAGGAAATCGCGGCGTTCAAGAGCGAGGAGTACTATCGCGTAACCGGCGTGATGAGCGACACGAAGGGCAACACGGTGGGTGCCGCGCTGAGCCGCAACCTGGCATCGAAAACCGAGGCCACTCAGCTGCTCGAGCACTGCAAGAGCGCCACATTCACCATTGCCGACGTGAACGTGAAGCCCGTGAAGAAATCGCCGGCGCCGCCGTTCACCACCTCCACCCTGCAGCAAGAGGCGTCGCGCAAACTCGGTTTCACCGTGGCGCAGACGATGCGCGTGGCGCAGTCGCTCTATGAGAACGGACACATCACCTATATGCGTACCGACTCGGTGAACCTGTCGCGATTGGCATTGGGCGCGATAGGCAAGGAGATTGAAGGCACAATGGGCAAGGAATACCTGCATATCCGCAACTATCACACGTCGACCAAGGGCGCGCAAGAGGCCCACGAGGCCATCCGCCCCACCGTGGTCGCCAACCACGCCATAGATGGCACAGCGCAGGAGAAGCGGTTGTACAACCTGATATGGAAACGCACCGTAGCGTCGCAAATGGCTGAGGCTCAGCTCGAGAAAACCACCATCGAGATTGCCATCTCGGGCCGCGACGAGCACTTCAAGGCCGAGGGCGAGGTGGTTAAGTTTGACGGTTTCCTGAAAGTGTATCTCGAGTCGAGCGACGACGAGAAACACGACGAGCAGACCGCGATGCTGCCGCCGCTGCACGTGGGCGAACAGCTGTCGGCCGTAGAGGTGACCGCCACGCAACGCTTCACCCAGCAGCCGCTGCGCTACACCGAGGCGTCGCTTGTGCGCCGTCTCGAGGAGTTGGGCATCGGTCGCCCGTCGACCTACGCCCCCACCATCTCCACCATTCAGGCGCGAGAATATGTGGTAAAGGGCGAGAACAAGGGCGAGAAGCGCGAATATCAAGTGGTTACGCTCAAGAAGGGCAAAATCACCACCGGCAAGCGCAACGAGGTGGCGGGCGGCGACAAAGGCAAACTGCTGCCCACCGACATCGGCATGATAGTAAACGACTTCCTGCTCAAATACTTCCCCGAGATTATGGACTACAACTTCACCGCCAAGGTTGAGAACGAATTTGACGATATTGCCGAGGGCAAGGTGAAGTGGAACAAGGAGATAGCGTCGTTCTACAAAACGTTCCACCCCAATGTGGAGAAAGTGTCGAAGCTGCGACTCGAGAAGAAGGTGGGCGAGCGCGAACTTGGCGTCGACCCGAAGACGGGTAAGCCCGTGTCGGTGAAAATCGGTCGCTACGGTCCCGTGGTTCAGCTCGGCAGCACCGACGACGAGGAGAAACCGCGTTTCGCGTCGCTTGACAAGGATCAGAGCGTGTCGTCGCTTACGCTTGACGAGGCTCTTAAGCTGTTCGAGATGCCTCGCACGCTTGGCGAGCTCGACGGCAGCGAGGTGACGGTGGCTATAGGCCGCTTCGGGCCGTACGTGAAGCATAGCGGCAAGTTTGTGTCGATACCCGCCGACGTGTCGCCCTACAGCATCACCCTCGAGCAGGCGCGGGAACTCATCGCCGCCAAGCGCGAGAGCGAGGCGCAGAAGGTGCTGAAGACCTTCGACGAGGAGCCTGAGTTGCAAGTGCTTAACGGCCGCTTCGGTCCGTATATCGTCTACAAGAAGACCAACTACAAGATACCGAAGAAGACCGACGCGCATACGCTCACCCTGGAGCAATGCCGCGCCATAGTCGCCGACGAGGCCAATGCCTCGAAGCGCTCGGCCCGTCGCGCGACCCGCAAGTAAAATCGTTCAGAAACACAGGGCGAATACGGAACACGGCAAACCCATATTGATTGGCAGCATGGCAGCGGCGAGCGTCCGCTGCTATGCCGCTATGTTGGGGGCCGGCAAGGTGTATGTCGACGCCACCGAGCGCCGTCTGCCCCTTCGCCACAGCCACCACCGCTACGCCATCGACAGCCCCAACGGCGCCATCAAGCTCACGATACCACTCGTGGGCAGCACCAACGCCATGGTCGTGGCGATGGAGCAGGTGCGCATCTCGGAGCACGACCAGTGGCGCGACCGCCATTGGGGCGCGTTGTTCTCGTCCTACGGCAAGTCGCCCTATTTTGACTATCTCGCCGACGACTTGCACCGGCTGATAGTGGAGCGACCCACCGACAATCTGCTGCAATTCAACCTTGAGCTGCACCGTCTGCTTGTCGATTTTATGGATTTGCCGATTGAGACCGTTGTCACTCATGATCCCGAGCGCGTCCTGCGTGAGGAGCTCGCGATTGATATGCGTAGCGTATTGGGCAGAAAGCGACGTGATAATTTGTCTATAGCCGATTTGACATATTATCAAGTGTGGCAAGAGCGTTTTGGATTTCGTCCCGACTTGAGTGCAATCGATTTAGCATGCAATTTAGGCAGAGAGGCGGTGAAGTTGTGTTTAAACATGTTAAATATTACGGCAAACGCTTAATATACGTTAAATTATAGCCTATTTTTGAGGTATAGTATTGACA
This sequence comes from Muribaculaceae bacterium, assembly GCA_017478265.1. GTDB lineage: Bacteria > Bacteroidota > Bacteroidia > Bacteroidales > Muribaculaceae > Sodaliphilus. The sequence continues at coordinate 11,712 of JAFVDY010000117.1, forward strand.
AAATGAAAAATAGGCTTAAATTTGCACCGTGTTTTTCATGGTATTAGATTTAAGGTTAATTAAGATTGGTTGCCGAGAGGCAATCAGTTTTTTTATGCGCATAATGCCAAATTAATATTAATAATAAAGCCCTGGCAAGTAATTTTTATTGATTGACGCATGACTATAAGCGACTACATATCGAGGCATGAACGCGGCGCGGCAATAGCCGTGGCGGCCGCGATAGTGGTGTATCACGCGGTGGCGATTAGTTTTGGATTTAGTCGGCGCGACGAGGGATTCTATCTGACATTTTATCAAAACATTTTCAGCCACCCCGAGGCGGTGGAATACAATTTCATGTACTACCTCACGGGGCCGATAGGCGGCTTGTGGGAGTCGTTATTTCCGTCGTGGGGCGTGATGGGTATGCGCGTGTTGGGTTTGCTGTTTATCGTGGCAAGCTCGGCTATCGCATATCAGCTGACACGCCATGCAGCCGGATCTGCCGCGGCGTTGGCGGGCGTATTGCTGGTCAACATAGGGTCGGTGCCTTGTGTCTACGGCTTCGGCAACATCGGTCTCACGGTGCTGCTTTACACTGTGATGTTCGCGCTCATGTGGCGCGGCATCACGCGCGAGAGCCTGCCTCTGCTGCTGCTCGCCGGCGCGGTGGGCGGCAGCAACTGCTTCGCCCGCGTGCCCAATGTTCTGTGTCTGGCGGCGGTGACGGTGATAGCCGTGGCTGCGTCCTTCGGCGCGATTAGTTGGCGGCTGGCGCGGCGCGGCATGGCGGCGTACTTAGCGGGCGTCGTGGCGGGCATAGCGACCGTAGTTGCGTTGCAATGGAGTCTGGGCCATGAGCAGATATTTTTCAACAACGTGAAGTCGCTGCTGTTCAACGCCGCGGCGGCGAGCGACGAGCCATCGCCCCATTCAGTGGCCAATCTGCTGCTCGTTCAGTTGAAGCATTACGCCAAGGTGGGTATTCCATTGCTGGTGATAGTGCTGGCGTTCGCCGGTTACTACGCCTTCGAGCGGCGCTACAAGCCCTCGCGGGTGGTGTCGATTGCAATAAGAGTGGTAATTGCCGGCGCCAAAGCACTGTTTTTGATTCATTTGCGTCCCGACGCCATCGTGTGGTGCATCGCGATGGCGGGCACATCGGTAATGCTGCTCGGCGGCGACAAACGAGAACGCCTGATGGCGACTATGGCCTTGTTTATGCTCGTGATAATCCCCTGCGGCAGCGACGGCTACTTCAACATGGGAGCGTGGCCCGCCCTGATAGGGATGCCTCTGGCGGTGAAAGCATTGTGGCGCTATAGGTTGCCGCTGATTACGACTGTGTGCTGCCTGCTGATTACTACCGCTATCGCGCAATATAACGGTTCGCACGACGACCCCGCGCCGCTGCCCGAGCGCTGCCACACGATGCGGTCGCCCCTGCTACGCGGCATCCACACTCAGCGATATCGCGCCGTGGCCATCGACAGCGTGCTCAGCAGCCTCGCGGGGCGCGTGGAGGCCGGCGACACTATGCTCGTGTTCTCCAACTCCCCCATGCTCAACGCGCTCACACGCACACTTCCGGCGCTTGGCAACTCGTGGCCGGGCTTGCTGTCGCAGAGCGAGTTTGAGGCTCGTCTGGGCGCGATGTCGGCCCGCACACCGGTGCTGGTGGAGAACTTCGTGGGCGAGAACTGGGAGCCCCGCTCCTACCCTCACCTGGGAGAAGACACAGAGAAGAACCTCAACACCGGCAACCGCAAACTGCACGCGCTCGACCGCTGGCTAATCGCGCACCACTACCGCCGCACCCTCTCCACCGGCTACTTCTCCCTCTACCAACCCGCCGAATAATCATTTGCAAAAAAAGATACAACAAGCCGACCCCAATTTGAGGTCGGCTTTAATTTTTATGGGTTGAGGGCGGCGGCGACGCGGTGGCGGATGCGGTCGAGTTCGTCGTCGGGTATTTTCTCAAGGGTGGCGCAAGGCGTTGGTCGGTCGATGGTGTAGAGCTGAATGTCGCGTGGGCGTATTTGGCGGTAGGCGTCGATGAGTGCTTCGATTTCGGCGTCGGTGGTGTTGTCGACGCGTTTGCCGTCGGGTGTGGTGCCTCGCGTGAGCAGTGTCTGCACTATGCATTGTCCGGTGAAGGCGCTGAGCGTGGCTATAATGCCCTCGGGCTGCACACCGGTGGCGGCAGGCCGGTTGAGGGCGCGCATGGTGGCCGGAACGGCGCTGTCGAGCTTGAGGATATTGTTGTCGACCTTGCGCAGCGCCCGAGCCACGGCGGGACGGTGAGCCATGGTGGCGTTGGAGAGTACGGACACTTTCGCTTGCGGGAAGAAGTGGTTGCGCAAGCGCAGCACGTCGTCGACGATGCCGGCGAACTCGGGGTGTAGCGTGGGCTCACCGTTGCCGCTGAAGGTGATTACGTCGAGCTGTTCGCCCGCGTCGGCCATTGCCCTGAGACGCGTCTCGAGGCGGTGCGCCACTTGTCGACGCGAGGGCACACCCGTTGTGCCGGGTCCCTGCGCGTTGTAGCCCGCCTCGCAGTAGAGGCAGTCGAATGAACAAAGTTTGCCGTCGTTCGCCATCAGGTTGATGCCGAGCGACACACCCAGGCGGCGGCTCTTGACGGGCCCGAAAATTGTGCTATGGAAAAGAACTGTTTGCATAATCAGCGTTATAAAAAACAACTTAAATAACTATATAACTCGCATTTTAACTACATATCAAACGAATTAGACAAATCAAACGAATCAGGTTTTATCACAAATTCAGCTTAATTCGCAAAATTCGCCGACCGAATTTCGCCGACCGAATTTCGCCGACCGAATTGACTGAAAAGAAACCTCGCGAGCCCCTATGGCGAGGGACGCGCGAGGCCTATTATTATACTCTATACGCTATATAGCTTATAGTTTCAAGCGATCAGCGCACGAGGTTGAGCTCTTGCTCGGCGAAGGTAAGGTCGTCGACCTCACGCAGCATAGCCGCCTTAGCGAGCTCCTCCTTGTTGCCTACCACGAGCGTCTGGTACTCGCGCAGACCTGTTCCCGCCGGGATGAGGTGACCGCAGATTACGTTCTCCTTCATGCCCTCGAGATAGTCGGTCTTGCCCTTGATAGCGGCCTCGTTGAGCACCTTGGTGGTCTCCTGGAACGAAGCGGCCGACATGAAGCTCTTGGTTTGGAGTGCGGCGCGGGTGATACCTTGGAGCACCTGCTCGCTGGTGGCGGGCATTGCGTCGCGCACCTTCACTTGCTTGAGGTCCTTACGCTTGAGCGCGGAGTTGATGTCACGCAGCTTGCGCGAGGTGATAATCTGTCCGCGTTGCACGTCGAGGCTGTCGCCCGGGTCGGTAACCACCTTCTTGCCCCAGATGCGGTCGTTCTCGTCCATAAAGTCGCGCTTGTCGACGAGGTCTTGCTCCAGGAAGTTGGTGTCGCCCGGATCGAGGATGTTGACCTTGCGCATCATCTGACGCACAATCACCTCGAAGTGCTTGTCGTTGATCTTCACACCTTGCAGGCGATAGACGTCTTGCACCTCGTTGACGATATAGTCCTGAACGGCTGTCGGGCCCTTGATGCGCAGGATGGCGGCCGGAGTGATGGCGCCCTCCGACAGCGGAGGGCCGGCTCGCACATAGTCGTTCTCCTGCACAAGGATTTGCTTGCTCAGCGGCACGAGGTACTTCTTCTCCTCGCCAATGCGGCTGGTGACCACGATCTCGCGGTTGCCGCGCTTGATCTTGCCGAAGGTGACCTCGCCGTCGATTTCGCTCACGATAGCGGGGTTGCTCGGGTTGCGAGCCTCGAAGAGCTCGGTGACGCGAGGCAGACCGCCGGTGATATCGCCGGCACCGCCACTGCTCGCGCGCGGAATCTTCACGAACACCTCGCCCGGAGTAAGTTCCTCGTTCTCCTCCTTCATCAGGTGGGCTCCCACAGGCAGCGAGTAGGTCTTGATGGGCACAGCGCCATCCTTGCCGTAATCTTCGATAGCGAAGAGTTGCGCCTCGGGTATGCGGTTGTAGTCCTTCGACTCGATGATAATCATCTCGCTGTTGTTGCTGGTTTCGTCCACCTCGTTGCGATAGGTCACACCCTCGATAAGGTTGTTGAACTTGAGCTTACCGCCCACTTCACTTACGATTACCGAGTTGAAGGGGTCCCACTCGCTGATTACGGTTCCTTCCTCGACGTTGTCGCCGCTCTTGACGAAGAGCTTCGAGCCGTAGACGATGGGCGAGCTGGTGAGCACCATATTGGTCTTGGCGTCGTGGATACGCATCTCGGCCATACGTCCGATTACGATGTCGACACCGTCCTTATCCTTGATGGTGCGTAGCTCGTCGATTTCGATTACGCCCGGATACTTCGACACGAGTTTCGACACGGCAGCCAGGTTGCTTGCCACACCACCGGCGTGGAACGTACGCAGAGTAAGCTGTGTGCCCGGCTCGCCGATTGACTGAGCCGCGATCACGCCCACCGCTTCGCCCTTCTGCACCATGCGGTGGTTGGCGAGGTTGCGTCCGTAGCACTTGGCGCATACGCCGTGCTTAGCCTCACAGGTGAGGACGGAACGGATCTCTACCGACTCGATGGGCGAATTGTTGATAATCTCGGCGGCCTGATCGGTGATTTCCTCGCCGGCTTGCACAATCACCTCGCCCGTGCTGGGGTTGATGACGTCGTGAACCGACACACGGCCAACGATGCGCTCGCCCAAAGTGGCTACCACGTCGTCATTGTTCTTCACCTCGCGGCATACCAAACCGCGTAGCGTGCCGCAGTCCTCCTCGGTGATAATCACGTCGTGGGCGACGTCGACCAGACGGCGAGTGAGGTAACCGGCGTCGGCGGTCTTAAGAGCCGTATCGGCCAGACCCTTACGGGCACCGTGGGTGGAGATGAAGTACTCCAGCACCGACAGGCCCTCCTTGAAGTTGGCGAGAATCGGGTTCTCGATAATCTGGTGTCCACCCTCAACACCCGACTTTTGCGGCTTGGCCATCAGACCACGCATACCGGAGAGCTGACGAATCTGGTCGCGGCTACCACGGGCGCCCGAGTCGAGCATCATGAACACAGAGTTGAAGCCACCCTGGTCGGCGGCGATTTGCTTCATCAGCGTGTCGGTAAGGCGGCTGTTGACGTGCGTCCAGATGTCGATAATCTGGTTGTAACGCTCGTTGTTGGTGATGAAGCCCATATTGTAGTTGTTCATCACCTCTTCCACTTGAGCGTCGCCCTCGTTGATGAGTTCCTGTTTCTCGGCCGGCACGAGCACGTCGTCGAGGTTGAACGACAATCCGCCCTTGAATGCCATATAATATCCGAGGTTCTTAATATCGTCGAGGAACTTGGCACTGCGGGGCACACCACAGGTGCGGATCACCTTGGTGATAATCTTCTTGAGCGACTTCTTGGAGATGAGCTCGTTGACGTAGCCCAACTCGTGAGGCACGCTTTGGTTGAAGATGATACGGCCCACGCTGGTGTCCTTAACGATATGCTTGATGGGATGGCCGTTCTCGTCGATGTCGTCGACCATCACATTGATGATGGCGTTCATAGCCACGCGCCCCTCGTTGAGGGCGATTTGCGCCTCTTCCGGCCCGTAGAAGGTGAGTCCGGCGCCGAGCGCGTTCTCACGCAGCTTGGTGATGTAGTAGAGTCCGAGCACCATATCCTGCGAAGGCACGGTGATAGGCTCTCCGTTGGCGGGATTGAGGATATTGTGAGGCATGAGCATAAGCATTTGCGCCTCGATTATGGCCTCATTGCCCAGCGGGAGGTGTACCGCCATCTGGTCGCCGTCGAAGTCGGCATTAAACGGCATACATGCCAGCGGGTGCAACTGTATTGCCTTACCCTCGATGAGCTTGGGCTGGAACGCCTGGATACCGAGGCGGTGCAGTGTCGGCGCACGGTTGAGCAGCACGGGGTGTCCCTTCATCACGTTCTCGAGGATGTCCCAAACCACGGGCTCCTTGCGGTCGACAATCTTCTTGGCGCTCTTTACGGTCTTGACGATGCCGCGCTCGATGAGCTTTCGGATTACGAAAGGCTTGTAGAGCTCGGCGGCCATATCCTTGGGAATACCACATTCGCCCATCTTGAGCTCCGGACCTACCACGATTACCGAGCGGGCCGAATAGTCGACACGCTTACCGAGCAGGTTCTGGCGGAAACGTCCCTGCTTGCCCTTAAGGCTGTCGCTAAGCGACTTGAGGGGGCGGTTGGCGTCACTCTTGACGGCACTCGACTTGCGCGAGTTGTCGAGCAGCGAGTCGACAGCCTCTTGCAGCATACGCTTCTCGTTGCGCAGAATCACCTCGGGCGCTTTAATCTCGATAAGACGCCTGAGGCGGTTGTTGCGAATGATTACGCGGCGATAGAGGTCGTTGAGGTCGCTGGTGGCGAAGCGTCCGCCATCGAGCGGCACGAGTGGTCGCAATTCGGGCGGAATTACGGGCACCACCTTCAGAATCATCCACTCGGGGCGGTTGATATTCTTGCTCGCGCGGAACGACTCTACCACTTGCAGGCGCTTGAGAGCCTCGGTTTTGCGCTGTTGCGAGCTCTCGTTGCTTGCGCGGTCGCGCAGCTCGTAGCTGAGCGAGTCGAGGTCGAGGTCGCACAACAGGTCGTAGATAGCCTCGGCACCCATCTTTGCCACGAACTTGGCGGGGTCGCTATCCTCGAGCATACCGTTCTCTCGCGGCAGCTTCTCCATGATGTCGAGGTATTCCTCTTCGCTCAGGAGGTCGTACTTGTGCAGGCGGTTGTTGACGATGTCGCGGTTGGTCGACTTGTGGGCGTTCTCTTTTACGACGAAGCTCTCGTTGTCGGCATAGAGCACGTTACCGGGATTGATAACGATGTAGCGCTCGTAGTAAATGACCGAGTCGAGTTTCTTGGTGGGCAACCCAAGCAAGTAACCGATCTTGTTGGGAAGCGAGCGGAAGTACCAGATGTGAGCCACGGGCACGACGAGCTGGATGTGGCCGCTACGCTCGCGGCGCACCTTCTTCTCGGTAACCTCAACACCACAGCGGTCGCACACGATGCCCTTGTAGCGGATACGCTTATACTTGCCGCAATAGCACTCGTAGTCCTTTACCGGACCGAAGATGCGCTCGCAGAACAAGCCGTCACGTTCGGGCTTATAGGTGCGATAGTTAATCGTCTCGGGTTTGAGCACCTCGCCGTAGGAGTTCTCGAGAATCTCGTCGGGCGACGCAAGACCGATGGTTATGCGCGAGAAATTCGTCTTTAGTTTATTATCTTTTCTGAAAGCCATTTTATATCGTTGTTATATAGCTGTAACCGATGATAATTCACACACACTGAAAGTGGACTCTTAATCCAGTTTGACGCTCAGGCACAGGCCGCGAAGCTCGTGCAACAGCACGTTGAGCGACTCGGGGATGCCGGCGGGGGGCATGGGATCGCCCTTGACGATGGCCTCGTAGGCCTTGGAGCGACCGGTGACGTCGTCACTCTTGATGGTGAGGATCTCTTGCAGGACGTGGCTGGCGCCGAATGCCTCGAGCGCCCACACCTCCATCTCACCGAAGCGTTGGCCACCGAATTGGGCCTTACCGCCAAGAGGCTGCTGAGTGATAAGCGAGTACGGGCCGATTGAGCGGGCGTGCATCTTGTCTTCTACCATGTGGCCGAGCTTGAGCATATAGGTAACGCCCACAGTGGCCTGTTGGTCGAAGCGCTCGCCGGTGCCGCCGTCGTAGAGCCAAGTCTTGCCCACGCGAGGCAGTCCGGCCTTGTCGGTCCACTCGTTGAGGTCATCGAGCGAAGCGCCGTCGAAGATGGGGGTGGCGAACTTAACATCGAGCTCGCGACCTGCCCAACCGAGAACGGCCTCGAAAATCTGACCCAAGTTCATACGCGAAGGCACGCCCAGCGGGTTGAGGATGATGTCGACCGGAGTACCGTCGGCAAGGAACGGCATATCCTCCTGGCGCACTACGCGCGAGACGATGCCCTTGTTACCGTGGCGACCTGCCATCTTATCGCCCACACCGATTTTACGTTTCTTGGCCACGTAGACCTTAGCCAGCTGCATGATGCCCGAGGGCAGCTCGTCGCCTATCGAGAGGTCGAACTTGCGTCGACGCAGCTCGGCGTCGATAGCCTTGTATTTGCGCAGGTAGTTCATCACGCAGTCGCGGATGAGGTCGTTGCGGTGAGCGTCGGCCGTCCACTTTACGAGGCTTACGCTCTCGTAGTCGATGCCCTTAAGCACCTCGGCGGTGAATTTGGTGCCTTTCGGCACGATTTCGGTGTCGAGGTAGTCCTTTACGCCCTGCGAGGGCTTGCCCTCGGTGAGGGTGAGCAATTTCTCGACCAGTTGCTTCTTCACCTCGTCCATACGCTTTCCGTATTCGGCGTCGAGGCGTTCCTGCTCGGGGTCACCGCCCTTGGTGCGACGCTTCTTTACGGCGCGCGCGAAGAGGCGAGTGTTGATGATTACACCCTTGAGCGAGGGGTTGGCCTTGAGCGAGGCGTCCTTGACGTCGCCCGCCTTGTCGCCGAAGATGGCGCGAAGCAGTTTCTCCTCGGGAGTGGGGTCACTCTCGCCCTTAGGCGTGATTTTACCTATCAGTATATCGCCCGGCTGGATGTGAGCGCCGATGCGGATGATACCGCGCTCGTCGAGGTCTTTGGTGGCGTCCTCGCTCACATTGGGGATATCGCTGGTGAGTTCCTCCATGCCGCGCTTGGTCTCGCGCACCTCGAGCGAATACTCGTCGACGTGGACCGAGGTGAGGATATCCTCACGCACCATGCGCTCGTTGAGCACGATAGCGTCCTCGTAGTTGTACCCCTTCCAGGGCATATAAGCCACCTTGAGGTTGCGCCCCAGAGCGAGCTCGCCGTCGGCGGTCGAGTAGCCCTCGGTGAGGATGTCGCCCTTGCTCACGCGCTGCCCAACGTTGCACACCGGACGAAGGTCGATGGTGGTGCTTTGGTTGGTGCGGCGGAACTTGGGCAGGTGGTAGACCTTAACCGGCTCTTCGAACGAGACAAACGCCTCCTCCTCGGTTTGGTCGTAGCGCACGCGGATGATGTCGGCGTCGACGTATTCAACCACACCTTCGCCTTCGGCTTGACTTTGAGTGCGGCTGTCGAAAGCGAGACGCTTCTCGATGCAGGTGCCCAC
>JAFVDY010000118.1 GCA_017478265.1 Muribaculaceae bacterium
ATCGACCTCGGCATATATGACAAACTTATCACTACACGCCAGCTCGGTACGAAAGTAGAACCAATAGAACTTGGCAACGCTCTTATCGACGGATACGACATGATGGCTAAAGCTCTGTCGCTCGACACCACTTTCCTGCGCGACAACGCCGGAAACATACGACTCGACAAACGCGGCAACCCGCGATTTAAAACCAAATTCTCCAAGCGCATAATGCGAGCGCTCTACTCTCGGCTGCTCGACTATTCCTCGGTGGGTGGCGAGCTGTTCCTCGCCGGCGACATGAACCGGGCTTCCAAAGCTTGGGGCATCTACTGCGACCTCGCTCTCAGCCCGCAAGCCAAGCTGCACAAGGTAAACGAGCCGGACTCCATAATCGGATACTACCGCTACTATCAAGGTCTCGCCGACTATCAAGCTGGGCACTTCGCCAACGCGTTAATCCACTTCCGCCAAGCCGAGAAACTCGGATTCGTCAAAAAACGGATGTACGACACATGGATCGACGCCGCAATCAAGCAGCACGACACCATCCTCACTGTGGCTGTGGCCGAAGTGGCTCACGAACGATATGGCGATCGCGACTCGAAATACCTACGCATCCTCATCAACGACAGGCTCACGCGCGAAAGATATTCCGAGGCTTCAACACTCCTGCAAGAAGCGCTCAAGCGCGACCCGAACAACGCCGAGTATCACGACCTCATGGGCCAAATTGTCGAACTGCTGTACTCGCCTGCCGACGCGCTAAAGCATTATCGCCACGCGGTACAACTCGCGCCCGACTACGCCACAGCTCAATTCGACCTCGGCAACGCTCTTTACCGTATCGCCCTTAACGAACAACAGCCGCGCTCCGACAGCGCAATGGCGCTTTACATCGAAGCGGCCGACCACGTCGAGCGGGCATACAACCTCGGACTGCGCGACGACAACACCAAGATGGTGCTCGCGCGTCTCTACTACCTGCTCGGTAGCGACAAAATCGACAATCTCTAAACCACGCTACAAGCCGCGCAGTATTATCAACTCGAAAACTCTTGTCAATTATGGACGACATCAACAATAACTACTTCATAGGAAACGAACGTCAAGAACTCGTAAAGCTCACAGCTAAGCTTGCCAATCGGCTGCAAACCAACATCAGCCCGGACGATGTTAAGCAACTGCGAAAACTCATCACCGACGGTATCAACGCCGGTTGCTACAATCGCGACAAGTACGGCCTAAACCCGGTCATTCGCTCGCTGCGAACAGCCGATGCGCTCGCGAGATACATCGCGCCCGACCGAGCAATGACAATCACCATTCTGCTTTACAACCTGTGTAAGAAAGGAAAAACGCTATCGGTCGACACCGTAAAACAGGCTTTCGGCGACGACATCGCGAGGCTCGTGCAGGGGATGCTAAACATTGCACAACTCTACACCAGGCAAGCGAGCGTTACCGACGACAATTTCCACAAGCTTCTCATATCTCTCGCGCAAGATTTGAGAGTTGTTATCATCATGATTGTTGACAGGCTCGCTCTCATGAAGGTTATCGCCCACCACTCCGACGAGAAATTCGTTCACGACATATCTCTCGAGTCGCGTTATCTCTATGCGCCTCTCGCCCATCGTCTCGGTCTTTACACCGTAAAAAGCGAACTCGAAGACCTCTCGCTCAAGTATCTTAATAATAAGGTGTACGAGCAAATAGCGGCAAAACTCAGCGAAACAAAAGAGGTGCGCGACGCCTATGTGGCCGACTTTATCAAGCCCATTCGCCAGGCGCTTAACGAGAGCGGACTCAAATTCGAGATAAAAGGTCGCACAAAGTCGATTAACTCCATCTGGAACAAGATGAAGAATAAGGACGTCGACCTCGCCGGAATGTACGACCTGTTCGCTATTCGCATCATTCTCGACACGCCGCCCGATCAGGAAAAAAAGGAATGTTGGATCGCCTACTCGCTCGTCACCGACATCTACACAGCCAACGTCATGCGGCTCAAGGACTGGATTTCTATACCCAAAAGCAACGGATACGAGTCGCTCCACATCACCGTCAAGGGGCCTAAGGACAAATGGGTAGAGGTGCAAATACGCACCAAGCGTATGGACGAGATTGCTGAACGGGGACTCGCGGCACACTGGAAATACAAGGGTGTGAAAAGTGACGCCGAGGCCGACCGCTGGATGAACAACGTTCGCGAGGTACTCGAGGCGGGAAGCCAGGGACCCATGGACATGATTCGCGATATGCACATCAACCTCTACGAGAACGAGGTGTTCGTCTTCACTCCGAGGGGCGACCTCTTCAAGCTGCCGCAAGGTGCCACCGTGCTCGACTTCGCTTTCCATATACATTCAAAACTCGGTTGCCAATGCACCGGAGCGCGAGTCGACGGCAAGAACCAAAAACTTAACTATCGCCTCAAGAGTGGCGACATGGTCGAAATCCTGACTTCTTCTACACAGCAGCCGCGACTCGACTGGCTCAACCACGTCGTAACAAGCAAGGCGCGAAACAAAATCAAGCAAGCGGTCAACGAAGCGCGCATCAAGAAGGCCGACATGGCACGCGAAATGCTACAGCGACGCTTCAAAAATCGCAAAATCGAACTCGACGAGGCTATGATGGCGAAACTCATCAAACGCCGGGGATACAAGAATACTATCGACTTCTTTGTCGACGTAGAGGAAGGTAAAATAGAGGTCGGACAGGTGCTCGACGACTACAACGCTATCTCACAGCATATCGCCGACGCTTCGGCCGGTAAACTCAATTCACACGAGACTGCCGAGAAATTCGTGCTGCAACAGCCTGGGGCGAAAGAAGAAACACCATCCGACGATATTCTCGTCATCGGGGGAAACGTCAAGGGCATCAACTACAAGCTCTCGAAGTGCTGCAACCCAATCTTCGGCGACAAAATCGTAGGATTCATCGCAAGCGACGGAGCTATTAAAATACACCGGGCCGACTGTGGTAACGTTCATCACATGAAGGAACGTTACCCCTACCGTTTCATAAAATCGGAATGGAGCGGCAAACTCGGCAAACAGTTCGCGACCACTCTCAAAGTGGTCGGACGCGACGACATCGGCATCGTATCAAACATCACTTCAGTTATAAACAAGGAGGGCGATACCATACTGCGAAGCATCTCTATCAACAGCAACGGAGGTTTATTCGAAGGCTACCTCGTCATCGGCATCAGCAGCCTCGACAATCTCGACCAGCTGATGAAAAAAATCAAAAACCTCAAAGGCGTTAAAGATGTCCAACGCACCTGACCCTCTCTCTACACATTGACAATATATCGCGAGAAAATTTCATCACATTGGCAAGTTATTTCGTCAGTAAATCATATTATTTCATCATTAATAACGATAGATATTTGCATCCAACATCCTACAAACGCTAACTTTGCACCATCAAAAAAATAAAAAACATAACAAATAAAACGACATCAACAATGAGAAATCTATTTCAAAAAGCTATTATCGCTTGCCTGCTTATCGCCACATCATGGCCTCTCACCATGCAGGCTAAGGACGAGACTATCTACTACGACGAAGACTGGAACGTGGTCGCATCTCAATCCGACGCCACTTACAAGCGTATACTAAAAAAGAAAGGCAAAATCTACGAGTTCAAAGACTACTACCTCACAGGCGAACTCCAAGGAACCGGCAAAATATACGAGATGAACTACGAGAGCGACAGCAAAACCAAATTCGACGGCGAGGTAAAGGGATTTTACCGCAGCGGCAAACTCAGTTTCGAGGGTAAGTACGACAAAGGTAACATCATAGGCGACTACGTAGGATATTACGAAAGCGGAAAACTGAAATCGAAAATGCGATTCGACAATACTGGTCTGCAAACAGGTGAACAATATGAGTACTACGAGAACGGACAAATTAAATCCGTAGTCAACTACGAGAACGGTCTCGCCAACGGAGAAATGCTGACTTATTACGAGGACGGACAGCTCGAAACAAAATGCCGATATGTCGACGACCTCAAGCAAGGGCACTTCATAGCCTACTATGAGGATGGGAAACTGCAACGCACAGGACGATTCTACAACGACGAACTCGACGGCAAAATCATCGACTACTATCCTACAGGCATCATCGAGAGCATTGTGCCCATGGACGAAGGTGTAATCACAGGCGAGCGTTTCATATTCTACGAAAGCGGACAAATCAAGGAACGTAACACCTACAAGAAGGATAAAGCTAACGGACGAAGCATTCTCTATTACGAAAACGGCATGATTAACATCATTGGGAACTTCGTCAACGACGAAATGGACGGCGAAGTAGTATTCTTCGACGATAACGGAAAAGAAACAGACCGCGTAACCTACCGCAACGGTGAGAAGGTGGAAACTCCTCAACGACAAACGACGCGACAAAACTCCTCCACCACCAAGCCATCTAACAAAATCAACGGCCTAGACCTAAACAAAATCTTCCCGCCAAAACGCAAATAACCTCCCCCACCACATTCACAGATACCGGAGACAGCCCAACGTCGTCTCCGGTTTCTCTTTTACCCCATTATTTCATCACACTTATCATCAAATGTTTCTATATAATTTTCGACACATAGCAAATAACAATCATGAATAAAACTCCCACATAAATATACATAATTAGTCAAAAAACCACTGTCCCAACTGTCCCACTTCTAATATGTATTCACACGAACAAGATACAGAACAAAAAACTACAGCTAAGTACCGACACAAAAATACTTGCTCATCACCGCTCCCAACCCTATCTTTGCCCCGGGTTTCGAGTATTTTCGAGTTCATAATGTTATATTTTTTTTCTTTTTTTCAGAGTTAATTCACCGAGTTTAGTAATTCCAAATTAAAAATAATATGTAACGAGTGTCACACCATCCAACTGTAGGGTCGACGCAACCACTGTCCCACCCAAACAAAAAAATTCGTGAAAATTCGTGTTAATTCGTTGTCGCAAATTCGTGTAATTCGCTGTCTCACCCACTGTCCCACCAGTGAAATAAAAAGTTTCAACCACAAAATTTGGTTAATTGTTACAAATGTATTATTTTTGCACTTCATTCTAAGCTTATGTTTCATTTTTTTATACCTTATTTTATGAAAAAGAATGTGATAACGAAACGTGCTTTCGCTGCAGCTATAGCAGCGATGGCTATTGCCATGGCGTCCATGGCGGCTATTCCGGGCGACCTCAACGGTGATGGCAATGTAAACGCAGGCGACATCAGCGACCTTTACACGGCCATTCTTACCGGCAGTAGCGACAATGCTTTCGATATTAACAGCGACGGAAATATCAATGCCGGCGATGTTAGCACCCTCTACAGTTATATCCTCAATCCGCCGATAATCGACAACGACGACGCACTCTTCGATGCTTGCTACGAGACATTACGCTCGAGCACCAACTTATACGACTTGACTCTCACCAACTTCGTGCGACAGCTTTTCAACCTCAATGAGCTGCCCACCGACGAAGCAATATGCAACTGGCTTGACCCTGGTCTGCCACAACTCGTCACCAACTCCTGGGGTAGCGACCTGCCGCAAGCCACAGGTTTATGGCTTAGGCTATGCGACAACGTCAATATATGCAATTCTTACCTGCTCAACGCCGACCGTCATGATGCGCAACACAACGCTGAGGTAACTTTCCTGCGAGCCCTTTACCTCTATCACATGATGGATCTCTTCGGCAATATTCCCCTGCCCTACGATTTGAACGCCAATTTCATGACCGAAGCGCAACAATACCCTCGCCAAACGGCTTTTGACTTTATCACCGGCGACCTGCTACGCATCCAAGCCGACCTCGCGGCACCACGCTCGCTCGACTACGGACGAGTCGACCAAGCCGCGGCATGGCTACTGCTTGCCAGGCTCTACCTCAACAGTGCGGTTTACACCGGTGTCCCCGCCTACAACGAAGCAAAACAGTGGGCTACAAAGGTAATCGACAGCGACTATAAGTTGCTCACTACTTCGTCATCAGAATTTACACCTTATCAATCGCTCTTCCTTGCCGACAACGACCGCAACGGAGCTCAAAACGAAATCATCCTGCCTATCATCCACAATGGTGCCGCCGATGTGTCGGAGAACTATTGGGCTTACTCCGGCACAACATTTATAATTGCCGCCACTTTTAGCCCGAAGATGAACGAAGTATATCCATCGGGACTTCCCCAGAACACATGGGAAGGCATTAGAGCTCGCAGCTCATTCGTTCCGCGGCTCACCAGCAAAAGCGGAGAGCTGTTGCCCGACGACTTTATAAGTGGCGACAACCGCGCGATGTTCTTCGCTAAAGGGCAGAATATGGCAAACACCGACATCTACAACTGGACCGACGGATACGCATATCCCAAGTTCCGCAACATCAATAGCGACAACTCAGCAGCCAGCTCACCCACTTTCAGCGATGTTGATTTTCCGCTGATGAGAGTAGCTGAAGCATATCTGACCTACGCCGAAGCTGATGCATACCTCAACGGCGGCGAATGTACGGCCGACGGTCTTGAGAAATTCAACGCTGTGCGCATGAGAGCAAATGCCACTCCCTATCGCGGAGCCGAGTTGGGTACCATCAGCGGCGAGTGGAGCCGCGAATTCGGTTTCGAAGGGCGACGCCGCAGCGATATGATCCGCTTCAACCAATTCGGCGGAGATTACGATTATTCCTATAACTGGCCCTGGCGCGGCGGTACGCTAGAAGGACGCGACTTCGACGCGTCGAAAAACATCTACGCTATTCCACAATTAGCGCTCGAGCTCAACCCCAACCTGCGGCAAAATCCGGGATACGATGTCGACTTCGGAAGCATCAGCCTCACTTCGACCTCCGGCAACAACTTCGACGCATCAGCCGGCCAACCGCTGCAACTGTCGGTATCACCGGTCAACACCGATGGTTATATCGCCTATCCTGTCAATAATATTCAAATCAGTCTCACTCCCGACTTCACCACCGAAGTCAGCTACTTATCAAACTATAGCGACGGCAACTACTACAACATTGTGACCACCGATAGTAATTCGCCGGTTATCACCGCCAGCAAATTGATTGAAGTGATCTCATGGTACGAGCGAACCAACGGTGGCTCCTTAGGCGACGACCATGATATCTACCTGCGGGCGGTAGCGGAAGCGAACGGGATAGGGACTGCCGTGTCCAACGTTTTACGCGTCCACATGGCAGGCATCAACATTGAGACAAAACCATGGTGGCTGATAGGAACAGCTATTGCCAATGGCTCAATGAAAATGCCTGAGATGCCGGTAGGCTCGCAATCAATGGCACCCATGTATCGATATGGCGAACCGGGACAACTGCATTACGCGGCATATTTCAAAGCCGGATCTACGTTTGTGATACTGCCACCCGAATCGCCCACTTCCTACAAAACAGCTATCTACGGAGGCAACGAGAACGGCGGTCAAAGCTACGGCAGTCCCGAAGGCTTCATCACCATCAATAGTGACGGATACTACGAGATTACACTCGACGAAATCACTAAATCGCTCACGTGGACTAAACTCACGGCTCCTGCTATCTACTCCTCGATATCGGTACCCGGGTGGCACAACTCATGGGCATTTACCGATGTAATGGACAAGCTCGACACCTATGGTGAGTGTCACAACTGGCAAATCTCGCTCGAGCTAAACACCTCGCCTTATGAATTCAAATTCGCGGCCGACAACGATTGGTTGGTCAACTGGGGAGCATATACTTACCCCAACGGACAAGGATATGCCTACGGTCCGAACATTCCCGGCACTGAAGGCTATCATTACATCTACTTCAACGACATCCTTGGTGCTTACACCGTTCTCGACCTTAAGGACTTTTTACAATAGTAATCGCTTTCTATCAGGCGAATGAACATACAGAAGAAATACGAAATGATGGTCGAGGATATTGGCTATTTCCTCAATAGCTACTCCTATGAGTTTGACGCATATCTCGACCTCGACAACTGGAATGTGGTGCCTTGCTCGTCATCATGTGGCGAGCAGGCGCACTTCTATCCCGAGGAAGGACACCGCATACTGCGCATCGAGCAGCTACCATCGGTCGACAACTACAACGCCATGCGCGACTTTGTCGACATTGTAGAAGATGAACCCACGCGCGAAAAACTCACAAAAGCTTTGGCTAACGCCCACCCGTTCCGCCGATTTAAAACCCTTGTGCTAAACGATAACCTATTGCGACCGCTTTGGTATAACCACCTACACAAGGTGCAGCGCAACCAAGCATTACATTGGCTCGATGAGCACCAAGTGACGCTCGACGGAGAAAGGCTGGTGTCGCCACAAGCATTCGAATTCCGGTTCACCGATTTCTTCTGCGACGACCTCATAGACAACGAACTCTTCAACCATGACGACGAGGACGACGAATTTAGTGACTTCTGACAACCTTTTACTCTTTTCATGATTTCGATTCAACAACTCAAAGTGGAATTCAGCGCAAGGCCGCTCTTCGACAACGTCAGCTTCGTTATCAACGACAACGATAAAATCGCTCTCGTTGGAAAAAACGGAGCCGGGAAGAGCACCATGCTCAAGATTATAGCCGGACTGCAACAACCCACGGAGGGCAATGTGGCCCGACCGGCCGACATCACCATAGGCTACCTGCCGCAACAGATGCTTTTCGACGACAAACGGACTGTACGCCAAGAAGCCGCACTCGCATTCGAGCGGCTCGACAATATCAACCGTGAGATTGACCGATTGAGCACCACCGTAGCCGAGCGAACCGACTACGACTCAACGGAATACCTCAGGCTCGTCGACCGCCTCACACGACTTACCGACGAGCAAACGCTCCTGCGCAGCGACAACAACGAAGCAGCACTCGAGAAAACGTTACTCGGACTCGGTTTCGAGCGGACCGACTTCGACCGGCCTACCGCCGAGTTCAGCGGAGGGTGGCGAATGCGTGTGGAATTGGCGAAACTGCTCCTTCAGCACAACGATGTGCTGCTGCTCGACGAGCCTACCAACCACCTCGACATCGAATCCATACAATGGCTCGAGTTCTTCCTTAAAGCGCATCGAGGTGCTGTTGTCCTCGTTAGCCACGACCGCGCTTTTATCGACAATATCACCTCGAGAACAATTGAAATATCACTCGGCAAAATCTACGACTACCAAGTGAGCTACTCGCGTTACGTCCAGCTTCGTAACGAACGACTTGAGCAACAACGCCGGGCCTACGACAACCAGCAGAAAATGATTAAGGACACTGAGGACTTTATCGAGCGATTCCGCTACAAGGCCACAAAGGCGGTGCAAGTGCAGAGCCGCATCAAGCAACTCGATAAACTGGAACGCATCGAAATCGATGAGGTCGACAACTCGCGACTGCGACTCAAGTTCCCGCCCGCGCCACGCTCGGGCGACTACCCCGTGATTGCCGATGGCGTCACTAAGCGTTATGGCGAACTGCTCGTCTTCTCCGATGTGACTTTCACCATCAAGCGAGGCGAGAAGGTCGCTTTCGTTGGCAAAAACGGAGCCGGAAAGTCTACTCTCGTCAAGTGCATAATGAACGAGATTCCCTTCGACGGGGACCTCACCATCGGCCACAACGTCAAAATCGCTTATTTCGCTCAAAATCAAGCACAACTGCTCGACGGAGAACTAACAGTGCGCGACACCATCGACTATGCCGCTACCGGCGAGATTCGCACCCGTATCAACGACCTGCTCGGGGCTTTCATGTTCGGTGGGGATGCCTCAGACAAATAGGTGAAAGTGCTCTCCGGTGGCGAAAAATTCGACTGGCACTGCTGAAGCTCCTACTTCAGCCTGTCAACTTCCTTATCCTCGACGAGCCTACCAACCATCTCGATATGCGCACCAAGGACATACTCAAGGACGCTATTGCGGCTTTCGACGGTACTGTTATTGTCGTTAGCCACGATCGTAACTTCCTCGACGGACTTGTCGATAAGGTTTACGAATTCGGCAACCGTATGGTGATTGAACACCTCGGTGGCATCTACGACTTCTTACGTGCCAAGAAGATTGAGAATCTTCAGGAACTGGAGCGAAAAGAGTCCGCGACAGCCACCGCTCAACCG
>JAFVDY010000119.1 GCA_017478265.1 Muribaculaceae bacterium
CTCCTTCAAAAGCTTCACATCCTCCACTATCGATGAGGCCGAAACCAACATGACGGGGCAAACCTTTGAACTGCTCTCTACCAAGAGTAAGAAAACCGGCAATGCCGAACAGTTCCGAAGCGATGTGAAGATTACCGACACCAACGGCGATGAGTCACACATGGCAATCATCACCATCTTCTCACCTGCCGACAAGGCCACAGCATCAGTAATCGTAATCCACGACGCCGACAACAATAAGGCCGCACGCGAGGCCGAAGCCATCGCAGCCTCTGTGAAATTCGTCAAATGACATCGCAAGCGAGGATAAAAAAGAAAATGTAGCTTAGCTCCTCCGTTTCGCAACGCGCGCTAAGCTACATTATTCCTCAAATTGTTTACTTACATACTATCATTTCTCCCGAGGCTTTCTATGGCATAAAAGCCTGATGAGAAGCGGTTTATTCAATTAATAACCAACAGTTCTTTGCTTCTGACACTGCAAAATTACCGCCATTCGGCATAGCACGCAATAGCCACTTTTGGCGATTTTCACCGCGCTTTTATCACCCGATTTTGTGATGTCGCAACTAAGACACTCTTACAACCAATTGTAAATCAAACGAATGCTAAGTAATAAATGAAACGGTTATACATTGCCATATTATTCACCGTAGCGCAAGTGCTCACCGCACAGGCGCAGCTGCTGTGGCGAGTGACGGGCAACGGCATCGCCGAGCCATGCTACCTGGTAGGCACCCACCACATAGCCCCGGCAACGTTTATCGACAGCATTCCAGGACTCTCCGACGCCCTCGCACGCTCGAAGCAAGTGTTTGTCGAGCTCGAAGCCGACAGTATGCGCTCCCACGAGGCACAACTGCGCATAGCCGCTATGTGTTTCGCTCCGGCCGACAGCACGCTTGACCGACTGCTCACACCCGACGAGCTCACACTCGTACAACGCGTAGTGACTGACTATATGGGCGACTTGCTCACGCTCGAAATGCTTAAGATGCTCAAGCCGGTGGCTATCACCACCGAACTGCAGACAACCGAGGCGCAAAAGTACGTCCCCGAGGCCGCCCAGGCGCAAATTGACGAGGGTATACAGCTACGCGCAAGGCGACTCGGCATTCCGGTAAAAAGTCTCGAGACGCTTGATATGCAACTCGCCACACTCTTCGACACACCGCTCGACGTGCAGGCGCAAGACCTCGTGGAAGTGTGCCGAAACGACTCGCTTTTCATCGACTACAATCGACGCCTCGCCTTGCTCTACCGGCAGCAAGACCTCGGCTCTATTTGGATCTTGATGAACGACGACGAACTGGGTACCGATCAAGACGAACTTGAACGACTGATTTACAGTCGCAACCGACGATGGACCGAACAACTGCAATATGAGTTCGCTGAGCAACCGACTCTGGTGGCGGTGGGAGCAGGACACTTGCCGGGCGAACAAGGTCTGATAGCCCTGCTTCGCAAGCGGGGGTTCACCGTCGAACCTTACTATAAACAACTCTGTGGCACAAGTCAATAACTATTTAATACTCAACTGATTATGAAACAAATCCTCAAACTGTCAATGCTCCTGCTTACGTTAGGACTGCTCACAACAGCTTGCGACACCAACTCCACGCCCTCAGCAACGCTCCAAACAGCCTTCGACTACGCCATAGCCGACGACTTCCAGAGCTTCGCCGAACTTGTCTACTTCGACGAGAAAGAGCCGCAAAAGCTAAAACAATCGCAAGCCGAACTTGCCTCATTCCTCAAAGCCGCCAACGCTGAGCAAAAGAAAACTAAAGAGAACATCGTCAAGGCCGAGATACGCAAGGAGGAAATAAGCGACGACGGCAACACCGCCACTGTCGAATTCCTTGCCACCTACGCCAATGGCGACACTCTGGTCGACACCCAAAAGATGCTCAAAAAGGACGGCAAATGGTACCTCAAAAGCTTTTGACAATTTTTATCAAAAAAACTTTCTTAAGTAGAATAATATCACGGCAATCACTGCGTTATAATAGTGTACAATAACTATTAATACAAGTCTTGCCTATGAATGAAAGTTCTACTCAAGTTAAGAATGAGATTAATAGTGATGTAGCGGTAATGTCCGGTCCCAAAGAATCGACCGTAAACTTCCTCAAGCAGTTCGCGAGGATTTACAGCTGCAATAGCAGCATCAATATTGGACTCGGCGAGTTTTACGCCAACTGATTGCATCATCTATCAATCTCGAACAAAAAACAAATTGTGGCGTTCACGATTAGTGTGAAGCACAAAACAACTGACATTTTTTTACTCTCAATCCACCAAGAGGATAGTGCCCCCACTCAACCGGCGCCATCCTCTTGTTTAATTTGCTCAGTTGAGGATTTTTTTGTATATTTGCGGCTTAATTTGGAGTATTATGACGATTAAGAGCTATATAAAACGCCTTTGCTGCCTGACGGCAATGCTCGCCAGCTTCGGGATGGCCGGCGCCGCCGAGGCCGATAGCGTGACGCCGCTGCGGCCTGTGGTGAGCATCTTCAGCGCCGAGATTGGCGGTGCCCACATGCTCGACACCTACTTGAGCCCGTTGCGCTACAACGGCCTGCACCTCGGTCTGGCATGGGAACACATTCAGGCCACCGGATTCGCGCCCGAGCGATGGATACGCCGCCTCGAGCTCAGTGCCGACTACAACCGGACCCACAATCCCGCCGGCAACCACCGCAACCATGCCCTGCAAGCACAAGCGCAATGGTCGCTGATGCGGCGATGGCGCGTCGCGGCTCCCACCGCCGACCTGCAACTGATGGCCGGCGGAGAGACGACCTTACGCGGTGGTATGCTCTACTCAGGCCACAACAGCAACAACGTGGTGAGCGCCCGCGGGCATTGGAGTATTGGCGCCGCAGCCATGGCGGTGTACAACACGCGCCTCGGCCGACTCCCCGTCACGCTCAGCTATCGCCTGTCACTGCCCGTTGCGGGCGTGTTCTACTCGCCGGAGTACGGCGAGAGCTACTACGAGATGTATGTGGGCAACAGAGGCGGACTCGCACACTTCGGGTGGTGGGGTAACCGTTTCGACATGGAGAACCTGCTCGCCGTCGATCTGCATCTGGGAGCGACAGTGCTGCGACTGGGCTACCGCAACCGTTTCGCCACCTCGTGGGTCAACAGCTTGAGCGTGCGCGAGCGAAACCACGCCTTCGTGATTGGCATCGGCGGCGAGATACTCAGCCTTGGCTACAGACACGCCACCACAGCCTCGCCACACACCATTTCATCAATCTATTAGCAAGCCAACGAACATGACGAAACTCTTTAACTACATATACATCACCGCCACAATGCTCGCTCTCGCAGCATGCCACGACGAGCCGCAATGGGACAACACCGCAGCCGGTAACCTTGATGCCCTTTGGACCATCATCGACGAGCACTACTGCTTCCTCGATCAAAAGGGCGTCGACTGGGACGCCGCCAAGGGCAAATATATGGCGAAAATCAAAGAGACGGCCGGCGAGAAAGGCAAAATCTCTCAAATCGAGCTCTTCGACATCCTGGCGGAAATGCTCCGCGAACTCGACGACGGACACGTCAACCTGATTTCAAACTTCGACGCTTCTCGCGATTGGGTGTGGGAGGAATATCCCGAGAACTACAACGAGCGTCTGGTGAACGAGAACTACCTCCATTTCGACTACCGGCGCACATCGGGCATGAAATACCAAGTGATTGATGAAGGCAAAGTGGGCTATCTGCGCTACGGGAGTTTCTCGAGCGGCATCGGAGAGGGCAACCTCGATGCGGTGATAAGCTACTTCAAGGACACGGAGGGTCTCATTATCGACGTGCGCAGCAACGGTGGAGGCTACCTCACCAACGTCGAGACGCTCGTGGCCCGCTTCATCACCGAGCGGTTACACGCCGGCGCGATCAGCCACAAGACCGGTAAAGGCCACGCCGACTTCTCGAAACCCTACGACTACTACTTCGAACCGGCATCAGGACGCGTTATGTACACCGATAAGCCCATCATAGTGCTAGCCAACCGCGGCTCGTTCAGCGCCACCAACACCTTCGTGTCAATCATGAAGTCGCTGCCGCAAGTGACAGTCGTTGGCGACACCACCGGTGGCGGCTGTGGACTTCCATTCACCGCCGAACTGCCAATCGGTTGGAGTGTGCGTTTTTCGTCGGCACCTATCTACGACTCCGACGGCAACCTCACCGAATGGGGCGTCGACCCCGACATAAAGATTGACATGAACAACGACGACATCGCCGCCGGTCGCGACCCAATACTCGAGAAAGCCATTGAGTTAATTATAAATTATAAATTAAACTAACTAATAGACAACTTTCGTGAAACGAGTAACGAGAAACTATGACTGCTGATGAGAGATATATGGCGCGAGCGCTGCAGCTGGCGCGACAAGGCGAGGGACACGTCTCGCCCAACCCCATGGTGGGTGCGGTGATTGTTGCCCGCGGACGCATCATAGGCGAAGGCTTTCACCGCCGCTACGGCGAGGGCCATGCCGAAGTGAACGCCATAGCGTCGGTAGCGCCGGCCGATGCGCCACTGCTACGCGAGAGCACCGTCTACGTAACGCTTGAGCCGTGCAGTCACTACGGCAAGACACCGCCCTGCGCGCGGCTACTCATCGAGCGTGGCGTGCTCCGTGTCGTGGTCGGCACACTCGATCCCTTCGAGAAAGTGGCCGGAAGAGGTGTGGCTATGTTGCGCGAGGCCGGTATCGAGGTGCTTACGGGAGTGCTGGAGCGCGAATGTCGTCACCTCAACATTCGCTTCATCACCGCCCACACACGCCATCGCCCCTGGGTAATGCTAAAGTGGGCGCAGGACGCCAACGGCTACATGGGTGACGGCGAGCGACGCTTTCCATTCTCCACACCCGAGACGCTACGCCTCATGCATCGCGAGCGCTCGCGGGTGGACGCAATAATGGTGGGCGCACGCACCGTCGCGCTCGACAATCCCTCGCTCGACACCCGCTACTGGAGCGGACGCTCGCCGCTGCGAGTCGTCCTCGACGAGCACTTGTCGATAATGCACATTCAACCCGCTCCCAAGTTGCTAACCGACGGACGCCCCACACTCGTCTACAACGCCATCCGCAGCGACACGAGCGGCGCCGTTGAATTTGTCCGCCTCGATAACTGCCACGACCTCGACGCCATCCTCACCGACCTTTACAGCCGCGGCATCACCTCGCTGATGGTGGAGGGCGGACCCACCGTGCTACGCGCCTTCATCGACGCCAACCTCGACGACCGCCGCCGCATCGAAACCGCCAATGCGCACTAATAAACAACGAAGAACATAGAGGGATAATGTTCGCATACACCATACACCTCGCGTCGAAGGCGGACTGACAAAATGGCAGAAAAAAAGCTCGCGCCGAGGTGACGCGAGCAAGTTTATAGTTTTTATGACTTAGTTTCGTAGTAAAAAATTAATCCGTCGATTAATTTGTTTTTCCGTCTTTGGTGGGCCAAGCCACGTAAGCCGGACGTTGGTTCATCCTCAATGAAGCATTAGGATGATAGGCATGTGTTGGCAGGTCGGTATTGCGAATTGCCGTACGATGTGTTTCATATTTGTACTTCATAACTGTAATTTTTAAATTAATAAATCTAATACCTAAAACATTGTAAATCATCAGCTACACGAGCACGATGTAATATCGTTTTGTTGTTTTTCTTTGCTTTAGACACTGCAAATTACGTGCAAATTTGCGACATGGCCAAATTTTGAGGTAAAAAACACCACTTTCTATGCAAAACGCAACGCATTGCTGTATAAAAAAACAACTTAAACAACATATAAACAACTGATAACGACTCTATTCTATAGCCGACGAGAGTGATTAAACACGAATGCACATGAATAACAATAAAATAAGATATACACAGAAAATGAGGAACGAACGACAAGTCAGTCGGTTTCGACCTCGCGGCCCATGGCGAAGACGCGCCTCAGGTTGAGTTCCTTGTCGATAATAAGCACGTCGGCATCCTTGCCACGCTGTAGCGAGCCTTTTCGGTCGTAGATGCCCATGATACGCGCCGGCGTCTCGCTTGCCATTCGGCATGCGTCTTGCAGCGGAATGTCGGCGAGAGTGACGGCGGTGCGGATAAGTCGATCCATAGTTGCGATTGATCCCGCGAGCGCCGAGCGGTCGGCGAGTTTGCACACCCCGTCCTCGATGATTACACGCGGGTCGAACGCTCGCTTGCTGTCGCTGACTGCCACCGCCAACGCGTCGGTAATGAGCGCTGTGCGTTCCACGCCCTTCATGCGATAGATCAGTCGCATGATAGCTGGCGGCACATGGATGCCGTCGGCAATCATCTCTACGGTCATATTCTCCATCAGGTAGACCGCCTCGACGGTGCCGGCGTGCTTAAATTCGCGCACGTTGTGAAAGCCGGGCATTGCGTTGTAGAAATGCGTGGCATGGCTGTAGCCGGCTTCGTAGGCCGCTTTCACCTCGGGATACTCGGCGGCGGTATGGGCGATCGCCGCCACCACCCCTTTATCTATAAGGTACGGCCCCATATCGATAGCGCCAGGCATCTCTGGTGCGGAGTCCCATCGCTTGATGCAGGCGTATTCTTCCACTATGTGGCGGTATGCCTTTGGGTCGGGCAGTCGGATCACGTCGGGCATCTGCGCACCGGCCTTGAGCGGGTTGAAGTACGGGCCCTCGAGGTGTAGCCCCATCACGGGCGTATCCTCATCGAGCATAATCTCATCGCAAACGGCGGCCGCGCGCTCAATAGTGGGCTGCAGGGCACTTGATAGCGTGGGGAAGATGGCTGTGGTGCCGTGGCGCAGATGTGCAGCCACGGCAGTGTCGAACGCCTCGCGGGTGGCTTCCATAAAGTCGCTGCCGCC
>JAFVDY010000120.1 GCA_017478265.1 Muribaculaceae bacterium
AATAACCCCACCCTAAGGAGCGCCGGCGACGCAGGGTGGGGCCGGCGATACCCACAGAAACCGTCGCCCGACGGGCGACCCCCATCATCGCCCGCTCATGCCGACTGCGAAGCAGTAGCAACCATGCTACACCCGGGCGACGCATGCGTCGCCCCTACACCGACCCACGCCGCCCGACCCGTCAGAACCGGCCGACGGGCGACCCCAATCGATGCCCGCTCGTGCCGACTGCGAAGCAGTCGCCACCATGCTTAACCCCGAAAACGCAGTTTTCTGGGGACAGACAACGCGCCATCACCATCTCTCGACTGCGAAGCAGTCGCACAGTGCCCGCCGTGCAACTACGTAAGTGTGCGACTGCTTCGCAGTCGACATGAGCGGGTTCGTGCACCCCTCCCCAGAAAACTGCGTTTTCGGGGTTAAGCATGGTAAAAACTGCTCCGCAGTTTATCCCCTCAAAAACCCCGGCCAAGCCACGCTTGGGAGATTAATCAAAATAACATTCAAAGTTGTTCAAAGTTGTTCAAAGTTGTCCCCAAGTTGTTGTACTATACGCCCGCTCATTGCAATCGATTGCGTGAATTTTTATCCCCACACGTTGAAAAAATGCAACCACCATTATACAAACATTTATACTTTTGCAGGCTACAAACCTAACACGTGAAAACTTGCAGTTAATTACTTGAATACTAAAAACTAAATAAAAATAACTAATTAAAAACTATTTATTCAGACGTTATGAAAAAACTATTAACGACTCACACTGTGAGGCTCCTCTTAGCCTTCCTGTGCCTCGTCGGCTCGTTCACACTCATGAACGCCCAACCGACGCATTTTGCCGTAGTAGGCGATGGCACAGCGTTAGGCAGTTGGAGCACACCGCAACTATTCACGAAAAATAGTGATGGAACAACCTACACTTTGGTTTTGACCGATGTAGCAGCTAATGCCAAATTCAAATTAAGTGGCCGCAGCGACACCGAGTTCACGTTATGGGGAAACTTCAATGCTGGAGTTTTCCACAATAGCAGTTTAAGTTCAGGCGATAACACACTGAATTTCGAGGGCCAAGACAAAGGCGATATGACCTTGCCTGTAAGTGGAAATGTAACGCTTACTATCAGCGATGTTACAGCATCCAGCCTAAAACTAAAAATCAGTTGCGTAGTAACAACCGATGTCTACTCGGTAGTTGGACAGCCGACAGATGTTTTTGGCGGCACAGCCACATGGGCTAAAGACAACGACATGACTGAATCAGATGGCGTTTGGACGTGGACTTCCGGTCAATTCACCAATGTTTCCGACATTCAATTTAAAGTACGAAAGAATCACGATTGGGGATCATCTTGGGGTGCAAGCTCTGGTGGCAACTATCAGCTTACAGCTGACGCATCCAAAACCTATACACTTACCGTAACATTCAACGGCAGCAGCATCACCTCTGCTACCCTCAACGAGGTTATCTCATACCCCGACATTTATCTACACCACTGGAAAAACAATATCAGTAGCAGCACCGATGATGTCGCAGAAAAGATGACCGGTTCAAATGGATCTTATTCTATTACTCTCAACCTCGACAAGGACGAGTACTTACTGTTTACCGATTACTCTGCTCATAGTTGGACCACAAATCGTTACAATCCCTCGGCACAAGATGTATTATCCGGCTTAACCACCGCCAATGCCACGGCCAACGGAACCGCCGGAGAAAACACCAGCGTTGTGTTCAAGACTTACGCCGAAGGTAACTATACTTTCACATTCAACTACTCGACCAAGGCTTGGACCGCTAAGCTCAACTCGGTAAGTACTTCTTACGATTGGTACCTCGTGGGTGTCTTCAGCAATTGGACCACCAACAAAGTGGGAATGACCGCTAACGGCGATGGTACCTACTCGGTTACGCAAACCTTCAGCGGAGAATTCAAGATTTATGACGGTGCCAATTGGTGGGGCGGTGGTAGTAGCGTTGTAACAATAACCGCTACCAGCAATAACCCATACACCTGCACCAAGGGTCAATCCAACCTCAAACTTGAGGAAGAGAACGAGTACACCCTCACTTGGAATCCTACGACTCACGTTTTGACCGTTACGGGCTTCAACAACGACCGGGAGACCGGCGAGATGTACCTCGTGGGTGACGTCAACGGCAACGCGTGGACAGCCAATATGGGTACGAAGATGACCAAGATTAGCGACGGCGTCTACCAACTCGACGACGCTCAACTGATGAGCGGCGCCACCTTCGCCTTCACCGGCAAACTGGGTAGCAGCACCAGCGACTGGACAACGTTCAATAGCTACCGCTACTTCGCAGTAAGCGACAACTGCTGTGAGGTATTCGACAACATGGTAGGTAATGTGCAGACGTCAACCGACGGCACCGCCTTCAGTCTGCAAACTACCGGCGACACCAGCAGCGACAAGAACAACTTCAAGATGAAGACCTCGGGTTCTTACCGCATCACGGTGAACACCAACACCATGAAGGTCACTTTCCAGAAGATGTACAAGTCGCTCTACATGATAGGTAAGGGCTTCACTTGGAGCAGTACCACCATCAGCGACTGGGCAGCCAACAAAGGTATTGAGATGACCACCACCGACGGTAACATCTATCACCTCGACGCCGTCACCATGACAGCAGTGTCGGGACAGGCTCAAGGCTTCCTCTTCACCGAGGCTCTCGCCACCGCCAACGATGCCGACGCATGGACTTATATCGCCGACTACCTGTACTCAAGCCCCGACGGCCAGTACGACGTGCGTAAGGACGAGACCCGCGTCGACATCAACACCCCGCTCGCACTGAGCAACAAGGGTGCCGGCAGCGCCGACAACAAGTTCTACCTGTGGCCCGAAGCCGCCGGCAAGTACAACGTGATTGTGAACCTCAGCGAGAAGACCGTCACCCTCAAGGAGAACATCACCGTTGAGGAGAAACTCGTCATCCGTCTTGAGCAGACCGGCAACGTTACCAAGCCCGGTGTCGATGTCTCTATCGAGAACGGTTCCCTCCACAAGCTCAAAGGCACATGGGCCGACGGAGCCAACGGCTCGCACATGAACAATCAAGGAGGCGGCAATGTAACCAGCCAAGGCCAGACCTACTACCTCGGCGGCAACACTTGGTTCAACTGCCGCGAGTACACCTCGTTCGACAACCGCAAGTGGTGGGAATGGGAGATTGGCGGCACCGAGTTCCGTATCGCCTCTATCAAGTTCTACCGCAACGGTAACGAGAACGACAATCCCAGCGACCCCAACGGCGCTCTCAGCCGCCGCGCAGGTATTCTCTACTACACTTGGGTCGATAGTGAGATTGAAGACTACACCACCGACTACTACGTTGACCACGTTAAGGAGGTTCCCGGTTGCGCTACCATGCTCGACGACCACTACTACGTCTACTTCGTCAACACTCCCGGCTGGAGCACCGTTTACTGCTACGCTTGGGACAGCAACGATAAACCTTCAGGCACCGCCGCTTGGCCCGGTTCGCAATGCGTCGTTGTGGGTTACAACGAGGACGGCTTCGCCGTTTATCGCTACGACTTCGGCTTGAAGAGCGAATGGGAAGGCAAGGTAGCCGGCGTCATCTTCAACTGCGGTCCCTCCGAACAAGGAGGAAGCGTTGCCGAACAAACCGGCGACTTCGACTTCAAGAACGGTGCCACCTACGACTACGTGGGTCGCGTATCACTGGGTCGCTCGCTGGGCAACATCATCGCCAACGGCGTTGTCAACGGTCCGCTCTACGAGGTAGAGGACGACCTGACTATCGTTTACTATGATCCCTACGAGACCGGCACCTACACCGTGCCCATCTACGAGGACGGCGTGAAAGTGGGTACTACAACCACCAGCTACACCGGCGCCTTCTACGCTAAGGACAACAACACCGCCAACCGCAAGTCGCTCAACACCTCCGGTAAGCGCGACTATGTGTTCATGACTCACTTCAAAGGCGAGAAGGATAATGTTAATTACGAACTGCTCATGCCGGGACGCACACGCTACGACCAGAGCAACTGGGTGAAGCTCGTTTGTGCCAACGACTACGCAAGCAACTCCACCAACGCGAACTGGAACGCTGCCACTCTCGTGGGCAAGAAGATTGCGGGCGACAACCTGGGTGGACAGCTCGTCGACAACCTCAACCCGACGATGATCGTCGAGACGCTGCCGGCCAACGCCCTCAGCGCAGCGTCCTACACCAAGAACGACTACATCATGACGCACTTCAACGACAACTACACCGTCAACGGCGAAGGCGACTTCTTCTTCGTTCAACCTAAGCCGCAAGAGGTGGCGCACATCACTTGGGCCGTTTACAACGCAGCTAATGACGCATTCTACGTTCCCGCAAAGGGCGTCGAACTCAACCACGACGCTTACGATGAGGAATTCTACGGAATGTTCCTAAGTGGCAACAACTTCGACCTCAAGGGTGGTATCAAGGTTGCCTCGTGGGATCTTGCGGGACAAGACGAAACCGCTATCCGCGGTCGTCTGCGCGACAAGCAGGCTTACCAGTTCAACGCCATCATCCGCTACAAGGATAACACGGCAACTCCCGCTCCGCACAGCCGTCTCAAAGCGCCAGCCGAGTCGAACTACGACACCACTTTCAATCCCGCCAACTCTATCTACGAGGTTTACCCCGTAGAAATCAATGTTAACGACTGGATTGTAACAGGTATCAACGACATCAGCGACAGCTCGATTAAGGAAGTTAAGAGCGTCAAGGTTTACGACACCATGGGTGTTGAGCGTCGCGAGATGCAAGGCGGTGTCAACATCGTTGTCACCACCTACAGCGACGGAACCCGCTCAGTTCAGAAAATTCTCAAGTAATCCCCCGGGATTACCTTGACCCCCTAACCACAGGCGGGGCGCCCACCCAAACGGCGCCCCGCCTTTTTTAGCTGACGAGAATGTAGCGACGCGCCATGGCGCGTGTCGCGCCCGCGCAGGGGCTGCGCCCCACATAGTCCGCTGGCGCGTCCAATGTGGGGATTGTTGTTTTATAACGTCGGCAAAATACTACCGCCCCCGCCCTTTACGTTATAATAATGATGGAAAGGAAACGCGTGTTGCTCGTCAACAAGTTCTACTACAACCGTGGCGGCGCCGAGGTGGTGACGCTCACACTGCGTGCCGCCCTTGAGGCGGCCGGCTACCGCGTGGGCATACTCACCATGGACTACCACAGCAATCTCGAGGGCTCCGATGTCTACACCGTGCCCGAGGTGTCGTTCAAGACGGGCGGCATAGGCGGCCGGATGGCCTTCGCGCGACGCGCCGTGCTCGGCGACGACACCGCGACCGCCCTACGACGCGTGCTGCGCGAGTTCCGTCCGAGCGTAGTCCACCTCCACAACATCCACTCCTACCTCTCGCCCGCCGTGGCACGCGAGGCCAAGCGCGCCGGATGCCGAGTGGTGTGGACCCTACACGACTACAAGCTGCTGTGCCCCGCCTACAGCTGCCTCAACCGCGGACACACCTGCGAACGCTGCTTCCGCCACAAGCATCACATCCTCGCCACGCGCTGCTTCAAGCAAAGCCTCGCCGCCAGCGCGCTCGCCTGGCTTGAGGCCACACGCTGGAGCCGACGCCGGCTCGAGCGATGGACCGACGCATGGGTCTGCCCAAGCGAGTTTATGCGACACCAAATGACCGCCGGCGGCTTCAACCCCGCGAAGATGCACGTAATCAACAACTTCCTCGACCCCGACAAACTCCAAGTGCTCACCGCCGGCAACGACGCGCCACAGCGCGAGCCCTTCCTGCTCTATGCCGGACGACTCTCGGCCGAGAAGGGCGTCACCACCCTACTCGAGGCCATGCGACGCCTGCCGGGGCTTAACCTCAAGCTGTGCGGCAACGGACCGCTGCGACGGCAGCTCGAGGCCCAATACGCCGCCCTGCCCAACGTCGAGTTCCTCGGACAGCGACAAGCCGATGCCGTGGCGCGACTGCAACAGCAAGCCGCAGCAGTCGTCGTGCCCAGCGAGTGGTACGAGAACAACCCGCTGAGCGTGATCGAGGCGCACTGCGCCGGCACGCCTGTCGTCGGAGCCGACATCGGCGGCATCCCCGAACTAATCACGCCCGACAACGGCATCATCTTCCCCGCCTGCAACGGCGACGCCCTCGCCGACGCGCTC
>JAFVDY010000121.1 GCA_017478265.1 Muribaculaceae bacterium
ACCACTACGGCCTCGAGAAGGTGAAAGACCGCATTCTCGAGCACCTTGCTGTGCTCAAGCTCCGGGGCGACCTCAAGGCGCCTATACTCTGCCTCTACGGCCCCCCGGGAGTGGGAAAGACATCGCTCGGACGCTCGGTGGCCGAGGCTCTGGGACGAAAATACGCCCGCATCTCGCTCGGCGGACGCCACGACGAGGCTGAAATTCGCGGACATCGGCGCACCTACGTTGGAGCGCTTCCGGGACGTATAATCGACGCTCTGCTCAAGTGCGGAACGAGCAACCCCGTGATTGTGCTCGACGAAATCGACAAGGTGGGACAAGACTTCAAGGGCGACCCGGCAGCGGCATTGCTCGAAGTGCTCGATCCGGAGCAAAACGGCAAGTTTCACGACAACTTTATTGACATCGATTACGACCTCACAAAGGTGCTTTTCATCGCCACAGCCAACAATGTGTCGACCATCTCGCAACCCCTGCTCGACCGTATGGAGCTAATCGAAATTAACGGCTACATTCAGGAGGAGAAGATTGAAATCGCTCGCCGCCACCTCGTGCCCAAGCAGCTGGAAGTGAACGGCTTCGACAAGAAGGAGGTTGCCTTTCCAAAGGCCACCATCGCCGCCATCATCGACGGCTACACACGCGAGAGCGGCGTGCGTGAGCTGGAGAAGAAAATCTCACAAGTGCTCCGCAAGGTGGCGCGCAAGAAGGTGACCGACGGTGAACAATATGCCACTTCCATCTCAGTTGCCGACCTCCAGACGTATCTCGGTCCTAAACGCTTTGACAGCGAACGTGTAGAGAGCAATGAGTTTGCAGGCGTTGTCACCGGACTGGCATGGACCGCCGGCGGCGGAGAAATTCTATTCATCGAGTCGTCGCTGTCGCGTGGCAAGGGCGACAAGCTAACGCTCACTGGCAACCTTGGCGACGTGATGAAGGAATCAGCGGTAATCGCGCTTGAATATATCAAGGCGCACGCCGAGAGCCTCGGCATCGACCATCGCCTGTTTGAGCAGTTCAACGTCCACGTCCACGTGCCCGAAGGTGCCATTCCTAAGGACGGCCCCTCGGCGGGCGTGACAATGGTGACGTCGCTGGTATCATCGTTCACGCAACGGCGTGTGCGCCAGCGCCTCGCCATGACAGGCGAAATCACGCTCCGCGGCAAGGTGCTGCCCGTGGGAGGCATCAAAGAGAAAATGCTGGCCGCCAAGCGCGCCGGCATCACCGACGTAATCCTGTGTAAAGCCAACAAAAAGGATATCGACGACATCAACGAGGTCTACCTCAAGGGGCTCAACTTCCACTTTGTCGACACCATCAAGCAAGTGCTCGACTTCGCCCTCACCACCGACCCCGTGGCCGACCCCATCGACCTGACCGTAAAATAACCGGCCAACTATAATTAGTAAGAACTGAGTTTTTTGAGATCTTATCACCGGTATAAAATCGCAGTGACATTTATCACAAATGCACATCGCGGTTTTATATCGGTTGATTTTTTGTTTTTTCTTATTGTTTTTTCAAAAAAATGTGTAATTTTGCGCCAAAAGTCGGCTATAAAATGTGTGAAATAGCGCCAAAAGTCGGCTATAAAATGTGCAAAATTGCCCGAAAAGTGGGTACTAAAACGTGTTTTATCTATGTATAAACGTAAGATAGAGAATGTGTTGCAATCTTGGTTGGAAGACAAATTCCACAAGCCATTGGTTGTAAAGGGCGTGCGCCAGTGTGGCAAAACGTCTAGTGTGATGGATTTCGCCCGCAAGCATTTCAAAAATGTGGTGTATCTGGATTTTCGTGAGCACCCTGAGTATAAGAAATTTTTCACCCCTAATCTGGACGTGGATTCTATCATCATGCGCATCACTGCCGCCATGCCAAGCGTTGAAGTGGAGACGGGTAACACTTGCTTTGTCTTTGACGAGATTCAAGATTGCCCACGAGCAAGAGGTTCGTTGAAATATTTCCATCTCGACGGACGATATGAGGTAATCTGTACAGGTTCGTTGCTTGGTGTAAACGGGTACAAAACGCCCGCCGAGAGAACCGAGGAAAGCGAAGCCTCTATTCCGGTGGGGTTTGAGGATATTGTCAATATGTATCCCATGGACTTTGAAGAATGGCTTTGGGCTAACGGCATAAAGGACATACACATTGAATACTTGAAAACATGTTTGAATAACGAAACCCCTGTTGAAGAGGCATTACATGGCCGCTTCAGCGAGTTGCTGCACCTATATATAATTGTAGGCGGAATGCCGGAGGTTGTAACTTCATTTATGGAAACGAAGCAAATAGGGAAAGTGCTTGCCGTGCAAAGGCGCATCGTTGATGATTATAAAGCGGATATGGTTAAGTATGCCCTACCGGCCGACAAGCCACGCATCCGCGAATGCTTTGAGTCCATTCCGGCTCAACTCGCGCGTGAGTATAAGAAATTCAACTACTCTATGGTTCGCCCCGGTGGACGAGGAAGAGACTACACCGGCAGCTTGCAGTGGATTGAGGATGCCGGCATAATTCGCCGTTGCTATAACACTTCTATCACCGAACTACCCCTTGATGGAAATAGCATCCAAAGCGAGTTTAAGGTGTATATGGCCGACATCGGTTTGCTCGTTTCGATGCTGGAAGAAGGAACCCAATCAAGCATCCTGGAGGGTAATCTGCTCAGTTATAAAGGTGCGATTATTGAGAACCTTGTGGCTGACATCTTCGGCAAAATGGGGCGTAAGCTATATTATTTTCATAAAAATAATGGGGTAGAACTTGATTTTCTCTTCCGTTACAAGGGCAAATGCACTCCTGTTGAATGTAAAGCGACCACAGGCAATGCCAAATCCATGCGAACTATATTAAAGCATACCGAAAAATACCATGTAGAAAACGGCATTAAATTGGGCAGTTACAATATAGGACGGCATGATCGGCTGCTTACGCTACCATTGTATATGGCTTTTCTATTGACAGAGGTATAACCTATACAACTTTCCTGCGATAACAACTTTGAGGTTGGTTGCGGGAAAGTCTTTTTAGTTTTGTTAAAATCAACTCACGCGCGCGGCGAGTTTGGGGCGAAAAATGTTATTTGCGGGTTGGGCTTAGGGGTTCGGGGTTGACGTAGGTGTCGTCGGGCAGGTGGCGGATGAATCCTTCGTCGACGAGGAAGGAGAGCGTTGCCAGCACGTCGTCGCGGGTGAAAGCGAGCGTGTTGATAAAATCGTCGAGCCGGCGCGGTTTCACTTGCGCCATATAAAGGATGCCTTCCTCCACGTCGCGCTGCGTGTATTGCGCGCGCTTGCGCTGCTCGATGCACGAGTCGCAGTGGCCGCAACGGCTCTCCACCTGCTCGCCGAAGTAGTGTAGCAGCATCTGCTCGCGACAACGGCCATCGCTGTAGGCATAGGTGATCACAGCGTCGATGCGCTGTTTCATGCGCTCGCGCAGCTCCTCGTAGGCCTCGCGGGGGATGAGCACATGGCGCGGTTCCTCGCGCGAGGTGGTGTAGGTGACGTAGGGCGTGCGCTTGCGAGGGATATAGTGGAGGATGTGCATTCGCGTGAGCTCGAGCAGCGACGCGTAGATTGTCTCTTGCTCAAGTCCGTAGCGATAAGCGAGCACGGCCTCGTTGATGTACACATAGTCGGCGAAGAGGCCGGTGTAGGTGCGTAGCACGGCTTGCAACACGCGGTCGGCGCCGGGCGTGGTGGTGGGAATGTCGTAGAGTTGCTCCTTGCTCGCCAGAATCATCACTCGCGATTGGGTGTCGACCTCTTCCACAAAGTTGATGTAGCCAGAGCGCGTAAGAATGCGCAGGGCGTTGTGGGTGGCGAGCACAGGCATGTCGAAGGTGCGGCAGAACAGCGTGAAGTTGAACTCGTAGGTGTGGTCGTAGCCCTCGCCTATGGCCACGTCCAAAAAGTTGCCCACGCGCTCGTACACCTTTCGAATGAACGCCTTGTCGGGGAAGGCCTCGGTGAGGTGGCGGTTGAGCACGCCCTTGTCGGTGGGCTTGACGAGCAGCACGGCGTAGGAGCGGAGTCCGTCGCGCCCGGCGCGTCCCGCCTCCTGGTAGTATTCCTCGAGCGAGTTGGGCACGTCGACGTGGATTACCACCCTCACGTCGGGCTTGTCGATGCCCATCCCGAAGGCGTTAGTGGCCACTATCACGCGAGTCTCGCCGCTCTTCCACTTGTTTTGCTTGTCTTCTTTCTCCTCTATGTTGAGGCCGGCGTGGTAGTAGTCGGCGGTGATGCCGAGCATGGTGAGCTCGTGAGCCACCTCTATGGTCTTACGGCGGCTGCGGGTATAGACGATGGCGGAGCCGGCCACACGACTCAGGATGTTGGCCGTCTCGGCTATTTTCTCGTTGGTGTGGCGCACTACGTAGGTCAGGTTCTTGCGTGCGAAGCTCTTGGTGAGCACATTTGGCGCCCGGAACTCGAGCTTGTCCATTATGTCGCCTATCACCACGGGCGTGGCGGTGGCCGTGAGTGCCAGTACGGGCACATCGCGGTGCAACTTGCGCACCGACGCTATGTTCAGGAACGACGGACGAAAGTCGTAGCCCCACTGCGAGATGCAGTGGGCCTCGTCCACCACTATCAGGCTGACGTCCATCAGCCGCAGCTGCTGCAGGAAGTTGCGGTTGGCGAGGCGCTCAGGCGACACGTACAGGAATTTGCAGTTGCCGTTGATGCATTTCTCGTAGGCGCGCTCGCTCTCGCGACGTGTCAGTCCGGCGTGCAGATACGTGGCCTTGATGTGGCGCGACAGCAGATTGTCCACCTGGTCTTTCATCAGCGAGATGATGGGCGTAATCACCAGCGCCAGCCCGTCGAGAGCCAGCGTGGGGATTTGAAACGTCAGCGATGTGCCTCCGCCGGTGGGCATCAGCCCGAGTGTGTCGCGGCCGTCGAGCACCGAGTTGATGATTTCCTCCTGCAACGGACGGAACTCATCATAGCCCCAATAGCGCTTCAGCAGAGCGCGGATGCGCTCGCGCCGCTCAGTCCCAACTCTCGTCATGCATCTTTATTCCCTTGATCATGAGCTGGATGCTCACGGCGTTGCGATGCTTGTTCTCTTCGATGGTGTAGATGATATCGAATGGCTCACCGGCGCTGATGCGCTCAAAGTATTTGTCCATCCCGAAAGCGATGCCGTTCATCACACGATCGCCGCTACCGTCGGTTATGTCGAGCTTGATATGCTCCAGATTCTTGCCCACGAGCTTGCTCGTGCCGGCATCCACGCAACCGCGGGTGACAAACACGGGCTTGATGTTCTCTGGGCCGAACGGATTGAACATCTTCATGCAGCGCATAAAGTCGGGCGAAATCTCGCTGAACTTTATCTCGGCGTCGATGTCGATCGACGGGGTTACTTGCTGCGGCTGGATGTGCTGCTCGACGTACTCCTCGAGGCGGCGACGGAATTCGGGAATGTTCTCCACCTTGAGCGATAAGCCTACGGCATTGGTGTGGCCGCCGAAGGTCTCAAGCAGGTCGCGACACGACTTGATAGCCGTGTAGATGTCGAAGCCGCGAACCGATCGCGACGAGCCGGTGGCGATGCCACGTGCGTCGCGCGTGAGCACTACCGACGGCCGGAAGTACAACTCGGCCAGACGCGATGCCACTATGCCGATAATGCCCTTGTGCCAGTTAGGGTCGTACACCACTATCGGCTTTTTGCTGCCTATCTCCTCCTTGTGGTTGGCGATAATGACATTAGCCTCGTCGGTGATTTGACGGTCAAGCTCCTTACGATCCTCGTTGTAGCGGTCAATGTTCTTGCTGATCTCCTGCGCTTGGGCGCTGTCGCGTGTCACAAGCAGCTCCACGGCCTCCTGCCCCGATTGCATACGCCCCGAAGCGTTGATGCGCGGGCCGATTTTGAATATAATGTCGGGGATACCGATGTCGCGCTTGTGCATACCGCACGTCTTGATAATGTTCTTCAGGCCCACGCATGGGTTGTTGTTCAGCCGGCGAAGGCCGTAGAAGGCGAGGATGCGGTTCTCGCCGGTGAGCGGTACGAGGTCGGCGGCGATACTTACCACCAGCAGGTCGAGCGAACTGTCGAGGCTGTACATGCGGTTCATGCCGTTGCTGCGAGCAAAGGCCTGCATGAATTTATACCCCACGCCGCAGCCCGACAGGCCTTTGTAAGGGTAGTGATCGTCTTCCATCTTCGGATTGAGGATGGCGGCCGCGGGCGGCAATTCGTCGTCGGGCACGTGGTGGTCACACACGATGAAGTCGATACCCTTCTGTCGCGCGTACTCTATCTCCTCAACCGCCTTAATGCCGCAGTCGAGCACAATAATCAGTTTTACCCCGATGCTCTCCGCATAGTCGATGCTCTGCAACGATATGCCATACCCCTCGTCGTCGCGGGTGGGTATGTAATACTCGAGGTTAGAATAAAAATTCTTAAGGTAACGGTATACCAATGCTACCGCCGTAATACCGTCTACGTCGTAGTCGCCGTAGACCATAACTTTCTCTTTCGACCCCAGGGCCCTGTTGAGCCGCTCTACAGCCTTGTCCATATCCTTCATCAAGAAGGGGTCGTGCAGCCCGCCAAGCGAGGGATGGAAGAAGCTCTGAACTTCCTCTACAGTCGTGATCCCGCGCAAGACGAGCAAACGCGCCACCGAAGGACAGCTCGCGAAGTGCTCTGCGAGCCGCCTTTCGGCAATCTGTTCGTCGGATGTAAGGGGTAAGTAATTCCATTTACTTATCATTTATGTTGTTTTTTTATTTGGCGGTAGATGGGGCGCAACGCATCCGGGCGCGCAGCGCTTGTGTAAAGAGGAGTTATGTCAATATATTGCGGTAGTGACCATAGGAGTTCGTGTTCCGCAAGTTTTGCGCCTTGTCATGGGTGGCTCACGCCCTCAACGTCTCGACTACATAAATAGTGGCTGATAAGCAGCATTAAATTGCCGCTAAGCGCCGCATAGTCAATCGATTGCCCAAATGGCTTCTCGCTTTTTCAGCCTATAATCACCACAAAAATAATGTAATTTTATCACTTACACAAGCCTACACCACCTGAAAGAGTAGCTTTGAGGCAAAATTTAACCACCTTTAACCGCATTTAAGAATATTTACGCCTTCGAGGGTCTTAAAAAGGCATTTTCGGAACGCAATATGTGCTACCGTTTACGATAGGCGGGGCAGTGGTTTTTAAACTACAAATATTATAAATTAGTCGAATTGGACAAATTTTGTTTGGGTGGGACAGTGGTGACAAGGTGACACGCGCCATGGCGCGTCCCTACATTCGTTGTCGGTTTTCAGTGGGTTGCGGCACACGGGCGACGCGCGTCGCCCCTACATTTGCTATCTGGGACAGTGGTTTCATTTTTCATTTTTTATTTATAATTTGGTTTGGGGGCAAATGTAGTGTGTAGGGTGGGCGAAAGCAAGTGCATTTACGGCGACTGCGTTTTACTTCATTAACATTCTTTATAATTTATTAATAGGGGGGGGTAATAAAGTTGCTTACATTTTTTGTAATTTTGCAACGTGAATAATTGTGTATTTTGTTTAACAGCACTAAACAAATTGAATAGCAGCGTATTACAAACCTATTACTAATATATGGCTCAATTTGAATCAATTGGTGTAATTCGTAGTTGCAAAAGTTGTTCTACAACGCCCGCTTAAACGAGGACGAGAAATGTAAAATTATAAAACCTACATAATTATGAAGAATATTGTACTACTTTCCATTATGGTGGTCGCGACACTGGTCGCGCAAGCCGCCACCAAGTATGAGATTAACGTGGGCGGCGTGGAGGTCACGAGCGACAACGCGTCGAACGTGACGGGCGGCGCGATCACCAAGCTCAGCAGCAGCGGCAAGGTGAGCTACAACGCCTCGACCAAAACGTTGACGCTGACCGACATTTCGATTTCGCGCAGCGGCTCGAGCGACCGTGCTATCCACAACCGCGACTGCGAGGGCTTGAAGATTGTGCTCACCGGCACGTGCCGGTTCAGCGGCTCGGCGGCGTCGACGCTCTACTTCCAGAAGAGCACGACGCTCGAGGTGAACGGCGAGGCCACCGTCACGTGCACCAGTAGCGGCGACGACGCGATCTACTTCAACAAAGACAGCGGCAGGCTAACCATCAGCGGCTCGGGCAACCTCACCCTTAGCTCGACCAAGGGCGACGGCATCGAGGCCAGCGGCAAATACCCCTGGCTCATTCTCGCCATCACCAATATGACTGTGAACTCTTTACGAGAGAACATCAAGAACTTCTCGGACATATCTTTCAATGGCAATACCTCCACGGGCTCGAGAATCAACCTCAAGCCGACATCGGGTAACAACTACGCACATATTTCTTACTCTACCGACATGAAGTTCAGCAACAGCATGGGACTCAGAAACACCACAGACACCTGGGTCACCGCTATTGAACAACTACGTTATGGAACCGGGTACAGCACCGAAGTCTTGGTGGGGACCTACGAGTTCGACTTCTCAAGTTTCTAGGGTTTCACTGATGCCAACTTTATCGCCGCGCTCACGGCTAAATACCCCAAAGGTTTTATGATGGCAAGCGACGTTACAGCATGCAAATCGCTCGACGTGTCGGGTCGTAGCATCTCCAGCCTCGGAGGCATTAGGTGCTTTACCTCGCTTACCTCGCTCAACTGCAGCAACAACAACTTAACCTCGCTCGACGTGACAGGATGCTCCGCGCTCGCCACGCTCAACGCGAGCAACAACAAGTTAAGCTCGCTCGATGTGAGCGGTAAAGCCTCGCTCACAACAATAAACGTAAGCAACAACAAGTTTACCACGCTCGACATCAGCAGTTACAACGTTCTTACGTCGGTCGACTGCCGTAACAACACCTCGCTCACAACGCTTAAATGTACCAGCAACGAGAATCTCACTTCACTCAACATATCGGGTTGCACGGCACTACAGACGCTCACAGCAAGCTCGAATAAACTGTCGTCTATCGACTTGAGCACCAATACGGTGTTAAAAACAATCAACTTAAGCTACAATAAATTCACTTCTCTTACCATAACCGGTCATAGCCAACTCACTTCGCTCGAAGTGATATACAACTCTGCTCTCACCACGCTCAACTGTAGCAACAACAACTTAACATCGCTCGACGTGAGATACAACTCAGCTCTCACCTCGCTTAACGCGAGCAACAACAACTTAACATCGCTCGATGTGAGAGATTGCACGGCACTCACCTCGCTCAACGTGAGCAACAACGCTATTGCTTCTCTCAACATTAGCACCTTGATGGCTCTTAGCACTTTCAACTGCAGTGGCAACAAGTTTACCACACTAAACATAACCAATCGCAATGCTTTAACATCGGTTGACTGCCGTAACAACCCCTCACTCACAACGCTTGAATGTTACAGCAACCCGAATCTCACCTCGCTCAACATAGCGGGTTGCACGGCTCTTAAAACCATCAGCGCCTACGACAACCCCTCATTGAGCACGCTATACACCTCAGGACTGACGAACCTCGAATCGCTCGATTTAAAAAAATGCACCGGCTTAACGGCTATAGACCCGACCGACTGCACTGCTTTGACCTACCTCGACATCAGTTATTCCGGCATCAAATCAATCGATATCCAAAATAACAGGAACCTGCAAACGCTACTTTGCGTCGGCTCAAAACTCACAAAGCTCAACGCATATAATACGAAAAAACTCGAGACGCTACTCCTTGCCTACAGCACCGACCTCACCGATCTATACTGCTACGACCTAGCCTTGACGTCTCTCACGGTGGTTAATTGCACGTCGCTCAGTAGTATTTACTGCTATAACAACAAACTCTCCAAGCTCGACCTGAGCGAATGCTCGAATCTCAAAACTTTACGCTGTCAAAACAACGAGCTCACTTCAATAGTATTGAAGAACGTACCTAAATTGGAATATATTGATATGACACATAATAATCTAACATCAGTCGACTGTAGCGGACTAAGCGCACTTTCCACTTTAAACTGTAGTGACAATCAACTCCAACAGATTAATATAACAGGATGCAATTCGCTGTTCTATTTAGAGATGTACAACAACGCGTTGAGTAAAAGTGCCGTATCGGAAATAATGTCACAACTCAAAGACCGCTCCGAGCTAAATACCGGAAACCTAGTTCTATTTTCGGAGGATGACGGTGAACAAAACGTGATTATCAACAATCATATAACCACAGCCTACAGCAAAAATTGGAGACCTTTTAAAATGGTGTATAGCGTCGAATATGAATTTTACGATAAAGAGTTAATACCCAACCCGGGCATCATCGGCGACGTGAACAACGACGGCTCGGTGAACACGGGCGACATCTCCGAGATCTACGGAATAATCCTGGGCAATATCGCCGATCCGGAGACCATCGCGCGCGCCAAAATCAACGACGACGACGTGGTGAACACGGGCGACGTGTCGGAGCTCTACTCGATTATCCTCAACCAGTAATAAATTATAAATTAAAAATTATCGGGAACTCT
>JAFVDY010000122.1 GCA_017478265.1 Muribaculaceae bacterium
CCCCGAAAACGAAGTTTTCTGGGGTAGGGACGCGCCATGCCGCGTGTAGTGTCCCACCCATCAATTAAAACCCCGAAGGGGTCACAGTACATAGGCCGGGGTAAGCGCGATGCGCGCAACCCCGGTGCCGTCGGGTAACCCAGGCATCCCATCGCACGCTGAAAGTGTGCGAGTAAAAAAGTGTAACAACCGTCCCATCATCAAAACAAATAAATATCCACATAACTATACAAAAAACAACTAAAAAACCAGTGTCCCATCTGTCCCACAATGCATATCTACTCATTTGTACCACTCGCCAACCAGTGTCCCACCCTGAAAAAATTCTACCTCGCAGAGGTAGATACTATAAGTTAGCCCCACATTAAGGAGCTTGCGACGTATGTGTGGGGTTAGTCCCACATTAAGGAGCTTGCGACGTATGTGTGGGGGTTGTTGTTTTATATCGTCCGCCATACCGTCTTAACACAACGTTTTATTGAAAATTCTTGCTCATTACATTATTTATTATTACTTTTGGCGCGATTTTTCAA
Organism: Muribaculaceae bacterium; assembly: GCA_017478265.1. Classification (GTDB taxonomy): domain Bacteria; phylum Bacteroidota; class Bacteroidia; order Bacteroidales; family Muribaculaceae; genus Sodaliphilus. The sequence continues at coordinate 534 of JAFVDY010000122.1, forward strand.
CAAAAAATAAGTAAACAAAACATACCTCTATGAAGAAAGTATTTTTTCTGGTAGCTTTAGCGCTATCTTCACTGCTGAGCGCTCGCGCGGCCGACGGCATCTCTACCGCCACCGCCCGACTGCTCAACAGCACGCCCGCTCTGCGAGCCACCGCCGACGCCCGAAAGGCCGTGCGGAACGTTAAATCGCAACTCGTCAACGGCATCGAAACCATTCAGGCTTTCGTTCACCTCAACGACGGCAACACCGACGACATCATCGCCGCCGGAGGCACCATCCACTCCCACTTCGGCGACAACCTGGTGCTCGCCACCCTGCCCGTCAACAACATCAACGCTCTCGCGGCCAAAAGTAGCGTCAAGCAAGTGGCCGTAGCACAGATGATGAGCCTCAAGACCGACAAGGCACGCCAATACACCGGCGCCGAACAAGTGTGGGACGGCATTAACAACGGACTCGGCGAGAACTTCGACGGAACAGGTGTCGTACTCGGAATTATCGACAGCGGTATCGAGTACAACCATCTGGCTTTTAAGGACGCTGACGGCAACTCGCGAGTGAAACGCGTCTACGACCCGCGTACATCAGCAACCGGAGGCTCTACAGTTACCATCAACGGCGAAACGCTCACCGGACGGCAATACACCACCGCAAGCCAAATAGCAGGCCTCACTTGCGACACCGAGGACGAGTCGCACGGAACGCACACCTCGGGGTGCGCCGGGGGCTCGCGTGTGGGAAACTATAGCGGTATGGCGCCGGGCGTCGACCTCGTGCTATGCGGTTGCGGCGACGAACTCACCGACGCTAATATCGCCGAATCTGTAAGATACATCGCCGAGTATGCCAAAAGCGTGGGAAAGCCCTGCGTAATCAGCATCTCACTCGGCAGCAACGTGGGCCCGCACGACGGCAAATCCAACATCTGCCTCGCCTACGACGCCCTCGTAGAGGAATACGACTACAACCCCATCATACTGCTCGCATGCGGCAACGAGGCCGACATGAACGCCTCGCTCGTCAACCAAACAATCACCGATGCCGACACACCTCTTGCCACTTATTGGTCGGCATCCGGTCTGCCCAACAACTATGCCATGTACGGCAACCTCGACATCTGGAACAACACCTCCAGCCCTCTGCAAGTGCAGTTTGTGATTATGAACAGCTCTAATGTGGTGCAAACCATCACATCCAAAATCACGCCTACTGCCGGTGGCGTGACTGTCAACGGTATCAGCAACTACTTTGGCAACGGGAGTCTTACTGTTTATGGCGGCGTCGACGAGAACAACAATCGCTACAACATTATGATCGACGGCAATCTGCAAGCGAAGTCGTCGGGCTGGTCCTACACCCGCAACCGCATTGGCGTGCTCATCTTCGGCAGTCAAGGCGATGTGATTTCGATGTGGACCGACAGCTATTACAGCGAACTTTCAAGCGCGACAACAAGCTATCAAGGCACCACCTACAACTTCAAAGCCGGTAACGGCTCCAACTCGCTTTGCGACGATGTCACGGGCAACAACACCATCTCTATCGGCGCTATCGCCTCGCGACTTACCATTCCCTATAACTATGGAAGTTCGACTACCAACCTCGACAACGGCGGGGGAGCAGAGGGTAGTATCGCTTATTTCTCAAGCTACGGCACCGACTTCAACGGCGTCGACCACCCCTATATCTCCGCACCGGGCCACTCTGTAGTATCCTCTATCAACCGATACGACAGTAGCAGTGCCGGCTCCGATGCTGCCGCACGCGTATCTTTAGGCTCAAGCAACTATGACTATTGGGAGTATATGAGCGGAACTTCGATGGCTACGCCGGTGGCTGCCGGGTGCGTCGCGCTATGGAAGCAAATCGCACCCCAACTAACCGTGGCAGAGGCTAAAACGGTGATGGCCGCTACCGCAAAACACGACACTTACTTCCCCAACGTCAACGTACGCTGGGGACAGGGACGACTCGATGCTCTGGCAGGAGCGGAATATCTGCTCTCAATGTACGACGACGATTACACGCCGGGCGATGTCAACAACGACGCGCTCATCAACGTGTTCGACGTGGTCTCCACCTCTTTATTTATGCAGGATAAAAAGAAGGGCATCTTCAAACTTAAGGCGGCCGACCTCAACGGCGACGGTGAGGTCGACATCACCGACCTTGTGGGCATCGTCAACCTCTCGCTCGGGCTCGAGGCTTCGGCGCCCGCACCGCGTTACGCGCTCGCCCAGAATGGCGACATCAACAGCAATGCCATCTCTATCGCTCCGGTTAGCCTCAAGGCGGGCGAAAGCAGAGAGATTCAAGTGGCTCTCAACAATAGCCGTGCCTACACCGCCCTCCAGCTCGATATGAGACTGCCGGCCGGAGTCACAGCTTCCAATGCGCGCATGACATCGCGCGCGGCCGACCACGCTGTGGCGCTTTCGCGCTTGAGCGACGGTAGCGACCGACTCTTCGCCTACAGCAACAGCAACGAACTCTTCGACGGAAACGAGGGTACTATCCTCACGTTCACCGTCACCGCCGACGACAGCTTCGCAGGCGGCGAACTGAACATCGACCGTATCGTGCTCGTTGAGCGCTCGCTCGAAACCACTGTTCTCGAGCCGATTAACGTCTCGCTCAGCGGCAACGTCACAACAGCTGTCGACGCAGTCGACGCCGATGCGCTACGAATCTTCGCAGCAGGCGGCGCTGTGGTAATCGACACACCCGAAGCAACTGTCGCAACCATCGCCGCCATCAACGGCGCGGCTCGCACCATCACGCTCAACAGCGGACGCAGCACCATCGCACTGCCCGCCGGTTTCTATATCGTTAAAATAGGCGACAAAGCGGTGAAACTGAGTGTGAAATAACCAACGCAATTATCATAAAATCTTAACAATAATAGTATTTATTATGTTGAAACAAAGAATTAAATATCTGGTGCTCGCGCTGACTATGGTTCTGGCTTGTGGCGCGGCTATGGCTCAAACCGTCACCTTCGACGCCGCTTCCGACAAAACGGGAGGCTCGTCGGCGACAACAGGCCTGTCGATAACCAAGGACGGCATCACCCTCAGCATTAGCTACGGTATAATGGGTAATGGTAGCGAGTATCGCATCTACTCGGGATACAAAATGACGATTACCTCGACCGTTGGCAACATCGAGCAGATTGTGATGAATCAGCCATCAACCACCTACACGCTGTCGCGATTTAATTCGGTAAACGTAGGAACCTGGAATAGCGGCACCGGCACATGGACCGGCAATGCCGCAAGCGTGGAGTTCTCAGCCTCCGGAGGACAAGTGCGCACATCCAAAATTGCCGTCACCATCGCCGACCCGATGGGTAACAAAATCTACTTCGACGACCTTACGATGACCGCCGGCTCCAACGCGCAAATCACGTTCATCATGCGTGATAAAACCGATGTGGCCGGACTGCAGTTCAGCGCCACTCTACCCGCGGGCATCACCCCGTCGCTCAACGCCAACGGACGACCCGTCGCCGCTCTCGCCGCTTCGCGAGCCGATAGCGACCACACAGTCAGCACCTCGCTCGATGGCAACACCGTTAAGTTCATGGTCTACAGCCCAACGGCGGCTGTGCTGCCAAAGGCAAGCGATTATACTCTGCTAACGCTCGATGTCAACGCCGACGCCGCTCTTGATGGCGAATACAACGTTGCCATAGGCGACATCCTCGCCAGCGACACCGAACTTCAAGCGGTTTCCCTCGAGGGCGTGACAAGCAAGATTATTGTTAAGCCGGCTACCGTCATCGCCTCGTCAATCGAGGTATCGCCCACCACGGGCTCGCTCGCCATCGGCGAGTCGTTGGCTCTCTCTGCCACCGTGCTTCCCGCCGAGGCCTCGCAAGCGGTCACCTGGGCCAGCGATAACGAGAGCGTAGCTACCGTCGACGACCAAGGAAACGTCACCGCGGTTGCTCCGGGTATCGCCAACATCACCGCCACCACCACCGACGGCTCCAACCTCAGCGCAACGGCCGTAATCACTGTGCAAACGCCGCTCGCAACGAGCATCGAGCTCGACCAACACGACATCACTATTGTCCTGGGCGAGAGCGCGAAACTCAACGCAACCATCCTCCCGGCCCTGGCGGCGCAAGTGCCGGCTTGGGCAAGCGACAACGAACAAGTGGCTACAGTCGACCAGGAGGGCAACGTAGCTGCCGTCAATATCGGCACATCTACCATCACCGCTACCACGGCCGATGGCTCTAACCTCAGCGCAACCTGCCGCGTGACCGTGGTCGCTCCACAAGCACAAGAGATCTCGCTCAACAAGAGCGAACTCGAGCTCGTGCTCTACGGTAACGAACAACTGATCGCCACCGTCTCGCCCGAACTCGCATCGCAAGAGGTAGCTTGGAACTCAAGCAACGCCGAGGTGGCTTCGGTCGACGAGCAAGGAAACGTAACGGCTATCGGCATCGGTACAGCCACCATCACTGCCGCTACCACCGACGGCTCTAACCTCAGCGCTTCATGCGAGGTAACTGTGGTTGCGCCGCAAGCAACCTCGATTGAGCTTGACAAGACAAACCTGACGCTCACCATTGGCGGCAGCGACAAGCTCACCGCCACCATCCTCCCCGCCGAGGCTTCGCAAGCGGTCACTTGGGCCAGCGATAACGAAAGCGTAGCCACCGTCGACGACCAAGGTAACGTCTCTGCGGTAGCTTCGGGTAAAGCCAACATCACCGCTACTACCACCGACGGCTCTAAACTCAGCGCTTCATGCGCAGTAGCGGTCGAACTGCCGATAGCCGAGGGTATCGCTCTGAATCTTACCGAATTGGCTCTCACCGAAGGCGAAAGCGCTCAGCTTATCGCTACCGTGTCGCCCGAACTCGCCTCGCAAGTGGTCACTTGGGCTACCGACAACGAGGCCGTGGCTACAGTCGATCAAGAGGGTAACGTAGCCGCCGTGGCCGAGGGCGAAGCGAACATTACCGCCACCACCACCGACGGCTCTAACCTCAGCGCTACCTGCCACGTAACCGTCAGCAAGAAGCAAGTGCCGGTAACGGCTATCGCGCTGGCTGTCAACGTGCCGCAGAACCACTTCGTGAAATTCGCCGCCACACCCGCGCCCGCCGACGCCACCAACCCCACTCTGCAATGGACCAGCGCCGACGAGACTATCGCGACAGTGGCCGACGACGGCACCATCACCGGCGTAACCATCGGTAGCACTACCGTCACAGTGGCAACCACCGACGGCAGCGAAATCGCAATGACCATCGCAGTCAACGTGGTAGAGGGCAGCGACGTGCCTCTCAACACCGCCGATGTCAACAACGACGGCGTAATCAACGCAGGCGACGTCAGCGCCGTCTACGATGCCATCCTCACCGGAGCTCAACCGGCTCCCGCCACACCCGAGGAGTAACCCCGCAACACAATCCCCTACATAAATTAGCCGTCGCCCAATGGGCGACGGCTAATTTATTCGTCTGTAAATAAAACAATTAAGCCTCAATAGCGGCTAACGCTCGCTTGATATCGGCAAAGATATCGTCGATTGTGCCCACCCCGTGGATGGCCTTGTAGAGACCGCGCTCTTGATAGAACTCCCGCAGCGGCGAGGTCTGGTTGTGATATACCTCCAGGCGCTTGCGGATGGTAGCCTCGTTGTCGTCGCTCCTACCGCTCTCCTTGCCGCGCTTCACCAGTCGGTCGATGAGCTCCTGCTCGTCAACCTCAAGCCCCACCACGGCGTGTACCTTTGTGCCGCGCTCGCCGAGCAACCGCTCAAGAGCCTGTGCCTGCGGTATCGTGCGGGGGAAACCGTCGAAGATAACGCCCTCACACGCGCGTTCCTTATTATCATCAAGCACCTGAGCCAAAATGTCAATAATCAACCCGTCGGGCACCAACTGACCCTTGTCGATATACTGCCGGGCCGTCACTCCCAACTCGGTCCCGCGCTTGATGTGGTCGCGAAGCACATCGCCGGTCGAGATATGCAACAAGCCATACTCGCTTATCAGGCGCTCGCTTTGTGTGCCCTTGCCTGAACCGGGGGCACCGAAGATTACTAAGTTTAGCATATTCTCTTAATTCTCTGTAATTTATTGTTATGTTAATGGTTGGCTGAAACATTAGCCGAGTGCCGAACCGACGCCCTGCCCTACTCCTCAGTCACTTCAGGCTTGAGCACGTAGACATCAGCAAGGCCACGCGCCTGACCGTCGAGGTCGAGACCGTAACCGAGAATGAACCGTGAGGGAATCTCGAAGCACACATACTCCGGCGGGACGCCCACCGTAAGTGAAGCGGGCTTGTAGAGCAACGTGGCCATCTTCACGCTCGCCGGGTTGCGCGTAAGCAACTCCTCACGCAATCGCTGTGCCGTGAGGCCGGTGTCAACTATATCCTCGATGATAATCACCTCTCGCCCCTCAATATCCTCGTTCAGCCCCATGACGGTGCTGATTTTGCCGGTCGACTGCATGCCGTCGTAGCTCTTGAAGCGAATAAAGGTTATCACACTCTTAGGCATATCAATCGCCCGATACAGGTCGGCGGCAAACATAAACGCCCCGTTCAATACACACAGAAACAACGGCTCCTCGCTTTGACAGTCGCGACGAATCTCGTCGGCTACACGTTGAACCTGCTTCGCAATCTCGTCTCGTTTGATATAAGGCACAAACGTAAGCCCTTTCAAAGTGACCTCTTCCATTTTGTTAAAAAAATTTCCGCAAAGGTACAAAAAATTATCTCATATTCCAAATTAATAGGGCTTAAAAAATGAAAAATCGACGATTTTTTCAATTAAATGCAGAAAAATTTGGTCAGTCCAAAAATAGTTCGTACCTTTGCACCGCAAAAAAGCAAAATACATCGGAGATTCGTTAGCTCAGCAGGTAGAGCACAACACTTTTAATGTTGGGGTCCTGGGTTCGAGCCCCAGACGGATCACAAGGCGGAAGGCGGGTTCTTCCGCCTATTTTGTCTATTTACAATGGATCGGATAACCGGTAACTGATAACTGATAACCAGTAAAGGATAACGAGTAAAGGATAACGAGTAACGGATAACGAGTAACGGATAACGAGATATGAGGAAAAAACTGATGGTGATAGTGAACCCGTTTTCGGGCACTAAGAGCAAGGCGAAGGTGCCGATGCTCATCGACGAGTTGATTGATAAGAGTCGCTTCGAGATTGAGATAGCGATAGTGGAACGTGAGAATCACGTTCACGACCTGTCGACACAGGCGATTGAAGGCGGCTACTACGGCGTAATCGCCGTGGGCGGCGACGGCACCATCAACGGCGCCGCGTCGGCGTTGCGCGACAGCGATGTGGCGCTGGGCATTGTGCCATGCGGCAGCGGCAACGGTCTGGCTCGCCATCTGGGCATTCCGCTGAACGTGAAGAAGGCGCTGAGCATCATCAACGCCGACAAGGTGGAGGCTTTGGACTATTGTATGCTCAACGACACGCCCTTTGTGTGCACTTGCGGTATGGGGTTCGACGCGGTGGTTGCCGACAGCTTCGCGCGTAAGTCGCGCCGAGGCCCTGTCACCTACGTCCGCACCGCCATCACCGAGTACCTCTCATTCAAGCCTACCCATTACCGCATTGAGATTGACGGAAAGGAGCTGGAGGTGGACGCCTTTGTGGTGGCGTGCGCCAACGCCGCGCAGTACGGCAACAACGCGTTCATCTCGCCTCACGCCTCGATGCAGGACGGTCTGCTCGACGTGGTGGTGATGACCCCATTCCACCGTCTCGAAAGCCCCATCATGGGATTGGATCTGTTCACCAAGCGTCTTGACAAGAACACCCACGTGAGCATCTACCGCACACGGCGGGTGGTGATACACCGCCCCGAGCCGGCGGTGATGCACGTCGATGGCGAGCCGCTGATGATGCCGGCCGACCTCACTGTAACGTGCCATCCCGCCGGCATCAAGATGTTTATCCCTTAACCCGCTATTGTAAAGGCGATTGATTTATAAGACAATGGAGCGGCTCCAATAGGGGTCGCCCGTCGGGCGACAGTTTCTACTGTAGTGCTGCCCCACCCTGCGCTCGTGTGCTCGCTTAGGGTGGGGTTATTAAAAGGGTCCGCCGTTCCGGAGGCATTGGCGACAGTGAAAATATTTTAGGCTTAGCAGCCTATTTTAAGATTATCGATTGATTGCCAGGTGTTTATAATCAACAAATATAGCAAAAGCGGCTCGCACCGGACGGTGCGGGCCGCTTTGCTTGATTATTGGGATTAGTGGTGATTATTTCACCAGTTTCTCTACTTGTACCGAGCCGTCGCTCATGGTCTTAACCACGATGTTGACACCACGGAACGGAGTCTTGCTTTGCTGACCTGCGGCGTTGAAGTAGCGAACTCCGGTAGCGAATACGTTGGCATTGATGTCGTCGATGCCGGTGTAGTTCTTAACCTTGAACCAGATGATATCGCTCTCGTTTTCGATGCCATCGACGTCGAGCACGGTGCGTCCTGCGGGGTTAGCGGGCACGTCCATACCGCTGTAGTTGACGATTTGCACACCGATACGGTTGGCGTCGGCAATACCTGCTTGGTTGAGGTAAACAATCGAGCCGCCACGGTAGATGTCATATGCGTCGTCGTAGTTGTAAGGAATCTCGGTGAGAGTCTCTTCGAGGCTTTCGTAATCCTCGGGAGTGAACTCGAGCTGTGAGATGGTCTTGTCGAAGTCGGAGAAGATACGATAGAACACCTTGTCGGGGTTCATAACGTTACCGTTGACATCGGTCAATGGGATATTGAGACGGACATTGGGATAGTTACCGCTGAGGTTAACCGAGCCGATCTCGGGATTCTGCGGCTTACCCTGAACCTCCTTGAAAGCACCCCAAACGTTGTCGGTGTGAATCAGGAAGGGGTTGAGAGCGTTTTGACCCTCGTTGTCGATAATCCAGTTGCGGACAGTGTAGGTGTCAGTCTCCTCATCGTAATCGGCAACCACATCCTCAATTGCCTCCGCGTCGAAGTTATAGCCTACGAAGAAGTGCTTGAAACTGTACCAGAGCACGGCTTGCTCGCCGAAGTATTGTCCAGTGGGGAATGTAACCACGTTGCCTTCCTTAGTACCCTTAACCCAAGCCTCGGGCATATCTACGCAAAGGCCTTGCACGTAAACGTCGTCGCCGTCGAGGCCGATGTTGACGAAGAGGTTCTCCTCGGTGTAAACGGGAGTGGACTCGCCGGTTTCCTGGTCCTCTTCCGATTCAATCAGGGTTGCGGTCCAAGTGTACTTCTTGGTCTCGAGGCCATCGGGTACCACTACCACCTCAGGCTCAACCACTTCACCCTTATAGACTTCGACGTTGCTCGTGTATGCCCACATACTAAGACTTTCATTGCCCTCGTTCTCGACGATTTCGTTCTGTGCGGTGAAGATATTGTTTTCGGCATCGTAAGTCATGGTGATATCACCTATACCACCATCCACATAACCGAAGACGTACTCCTGACCATAGTCATCCTCACCAACGAATTGTCCACCGGCGAAGGTAGCGATACCGTCGGCGATAGTACCCTTAATCCAAGCCTCGGGGAAGTAGTAGGCCAAACCTTGGATGTAAACATCGTCGCCGTCGAAAGCCACTTGAGTAGCCTTATTAATATCCTCACCACCTTGGTTTGTGTTGAATGTACCCTTGACTACCCAGTCGGTTTCGGGCTCAACTCCATCGGGAAGTGTTACGAGCTCGGGAACGGGTTCGGGTTCAGGCTCGTTGAGGCTGATTACATTGCCTGCGAGGTGGTAGATGTAGTAGTAGATAGCGTCGGGCTTACCGTTGACGTACATATTGTTGTCGAGGGTAAAGGTTTCGGCATCGGGGTCGTAGGTAAAGGTAACATCGCCCGCGCCGCTTGTTCCGCGTCCAACGACATACATCATGTTGCTGCCGTACATGCCGATGTATTGCCCCATGGGGATGGTGACAGTGTTGCCATCGAGCGTACCCTTAACCCACGCCTCGGGAAGGATTACGTTGTCGGCATCGCCTGTCATGAGTCCCTGGAAGTAGATGTCGGTGCCGTCCTTCGCCACATTGACAGTATTGTTGAGGCTGATTTGCGACTCACCATCGTAGAACTTGCCGGTGTAGTAGTAAGGAGTAGCGGTCAATCCCTCGGGAAGGGTTATAGCCTCAGGAAGATCTTCCTTAAGGGTGTAAACGCTGTTGTAGTCGCCTGCGCCGTACCAAGTGTCGTCGTCGTCCCAAACGCCACCGAGCACGTAGTTCTCGTCGCTACCCTCGAGGCTGATGGTGTTGCCGTCGATGGTGAAGATGGCTTGAGTGTTGTCGCGGTCGGCAATTCTATCGGTAACGTTGACCCAAGCGACCTCCAGATTGTAGCCGTTGGCAGTCTCAACGATGGTCTGAGGTAGTTCGACGATAATCTGGTCGCCCTCGATAGTACCCTCGATAAAGGTGCCGCCCTGGGCATAGTTGATGATGTCCTGGAAATAGACCTTGTTGTCCTCGCCGAAGACGATGTTGATGATACCGGTCTGCGCTTGTTGGCCAATCGAGCCGTTGCTGTAGTAATAACCATTACCGGCGCGGTCGTAGATTTTTTTCTCACCGGTGGGGTTGGTGATGAGCGGAGTGGCCTTGAGGTTGCGCTTGCCGACAACCTTGTCGGTAGCCTTGAGTTCGATGCCGCTCTTGATAGCCTTAGTGAAAGCTATTGTAGCGCCTTTGCTCTTGAGATTGTTTTGCAAGAAAGCGGCCTGCTCGGGAGTGGGCACTTTAGCGTGGTGTCCCTTGAGGTTTGCGATCTTAGCAGTGGCGGTACCGGCGCCAATCAGCACCAGTGAAGCCAGCAGGAAATAGTAAAATTTCTTCATAAACATAAGAATAAATAATGAATAAAAATATTGTATGTAATCTACTTGAAATATTAGAAAGATACACTTTTGGATTGGTTTCGGACTGCAAAGATAAGTACTTTTCAACAAACCGACAAAAAATCGATGTAAAAAGTTTCAATTTTGCGGTAAAATTTGTGCAATCGTTAACATTTTTCATGTACATTTTTATAAGTTGCGCATTGGTGGGACAGTGGTAGCGCCGGAGGCGCGTAGGAGTTCAGGCAGGAGGCAAGCGCGAGCGCGCCGCCCCTGTGTCGGGTAATCGCCACCACACCACACCTCGCCCCGATGGGGCGCAAGAGCGTGGGACTGTGGTGCGGTATGGTGTGCATCCTTCGGCTGCGGAGGCG
>JAFVDY010000123.1 GCA_017478265.1 Muribaculaceae bacterium
CGCGGCATGGGGCGCACCTACATTTGTTGTTGGTTCTCAATGGGGAGAGGCACCCGGGCGACGAATGCGTCGCCCCTACAGTCGCCTCGTGGGACACTGGTGGCGGACGTGACACGCGGCATGGCACGTCCCTCCCCCAGAAAACTGCGTTTTCGGGGTTAAGCATAGTATAAACAGCTTCGCAGTTTTTGTTGGGTACGTAACTGTGTTTGTTGTTGGGTTTCAATGGGGTGAGGCACACGGGCGACGCGTGCGTCGCCCATACATTCGCCATGTGGGACAGTGGGTGGAACATCTTACGTTGATAGGGGGGGTGGACGGTGGGTCGGGGATTTTTTGGTGGGTGGGGAATTTTTTGTAATTTTGCGGGGTGAAAGAGTATATGATTGTGAAACGAGATTTAGAAATAGGGCGATGTTGACGTTGCTGTTGATAGCGGTGATGTGCGTGTCGGTGTGGGGCGTGGCAATCGCTCCGAACCGGCGAAATGGTGATTATCTGTCGCGTGACACTACGGCGGCTGTGAAGGGGGTGTTCATATTGCTTATAATGTTGTCTCATTCGATGTCTTATATGACGCCCAACGATGGGATTGATTATCAGGTGTTTGAAGGAATTATCAATAAGTTGGGACAGTTGGTGGTGGTCATGTTCCTGTTTTATTCCGGTTATGGCGTGGCGTGTGGCGTGCAGCGAGGCGGGGCGGATTATGTGCGCTCGATACCGCGTCACCGCATAGGTGGGACACTGGTCAACTTCGATATAGCGGTGTTGGTGTTCGCGCTGACCTGTTTGGCGTTGGGAAAAATCTACGGCGTAGGACAGTGGTTGCTGTCGCTTGTTGCGTGGGAGGGGATGGGCAACAGTCATTGGTATATATTTACTATCGTGGTGTGCTATGCGATCACATATATAGCTTGCCGCTTGTCGCGCAAAGCGAAGTCGCGTGTTGTGTTGCACTTTGCGCTTGCGGCGTTGTACGTGGTAACAATCTCGCAGGTGAAGGAGGGTGTGTGGTATGACACGGTGATGAGTTATCCCGCGGGTTTCGCGCTGGGGGTGTATCGTGAGCGTTATGAGGAGTTGATGGACAGGCATTACTATAAACTATTGTGTGGGTTGCTGGTTCTGTTTGTTGTGCTCTATGCTGTTAAGGCCGACTATTTGGCATTGCGCTACAATGCGTTGGGGATTGTGTTCGCGTTGTTGGTGTTGACATTGAGTAGGCGGTTGACGTTAGGCAACGCCGTGCTGCGCTGGTGTGGGACACTACTTTTCCCGTTGTATATCTATATGCGGCTACCGATGCTGGTGCTTGCCGAACGCGCGGCGTGGCTTCCGGCTGAATATCCGTGGTTGTTTGTAATGATTAGCGCGACCATTACGGTGGTAATAGCCGCGCTGTACAAGAATTGGCAGATAAAACTTTAGTCGAGTTTTGCGGTCGGCACGGGTTGGCGTGATAGAAAAACGACTTTTTATTTTTTGTCGACGAATTTGTGACAACGAATTTGCACGAATTATTTGTCGGCGAATTTGCACGAATTATTTGTCGGCGAATTTGGCGAATTATTTGTCAGCGAATTTGGCGAATTATTTTTTTGTTTGGGTGGGACAGTGGTGGCGGACGTGACACGCGCCATGGCGCGTCCCGTCCCCGGAAAACTGCGTTTTCGGGGTTAAGCATAGTATAAACTGCTTCGCAGTTTTTTTAGGGTGGGACACTATGTGAGGGGGATGTCTATTTTTACTGCGGAGTCGAAGATGTAGAGGCCGTTGTCGGGTCGGACGACAGCGCGGGCTGTGAGGAGCGAGTTGTCGCCGTTGTTGGCGCTGAAGAGCAGCCAACGGTTGTGGAAATCGATGACGGCCGGGTTGTCGGTTCGGCCTCGCAGGAATGTGTTGAATTGAAAACGAGCCGCATCGTCGTCGGGCTTAAGGAAGGCGGTAACCGGCATGGACCATGACGCCAGTTGAACCTCGACCGGCCTGACAACGCGTGCGGGTATGAGGGCCGTGATAGAGTCGTCGGCGTTTCGCGATAGCGAGGTTTCGTTCCGCACGTCGTCGACTGGCAGAAGTCGCGTGTCGGCAGTGAGCAACAGGTTGCGATACCATTGCTCAATTCGTTCGAGCAGGAAAGAGTCGATGTCGAGACCGTCGGCCCGCTCTATGGTGCAGTCGTGCTGCAACGGTTGCAGCAGCAGCTGGCGTTTAACCATTGCCAGCATTTGGGTGGGGGTTAGGGTAAGCATAAATAATTAGGAATTAGGAATTATATATTTGGAATAAGCGTGGGGATATAAAACAACAAATTGAACAACTGGGGGAACAACTCATAACAACTTTTTAATAGGGGTGGCACAAATTGGAGTCGCCCGTCGGGCGACGCTTTCTTTTGTTTGTCTGGCCCCACCCTGCGTCGCTAACGCTCCTTAGGGTGGGTTATGAAAAGGATCCGGCCTCCGGCCGGCGTTGGCGGATGTGGGACGGCGGGTTGAGACACCCGGGCGACGCATGCGTCGCCCCTACATTTGACATTGGTTTCATTATTGATTTTTGATTTGATTTGGGGCAAAGGTAAGTAGTGTTGGCGGATAGGGGCAATGTTATTTACGTGGGTGGTGTTGAGTGGTTTTGAGGGACGGTGGGGGTTGAGAGTAATAAAAATGTCAAAAGGGAGGCTGAGTGTGTGTTTTTTATTAACTTTGCGGGAAAATTATAATAAAAAGCATCCGAAAATAACATAAGATAAAAATGAAGAAATTATTCCTACTCGACGCCTACGCGCTGATATTCCGCGCCTATTACGCTATGATGCGCAATCCTCGTATCACCAGTAGCGGATTGAACACGAGTGCGATAATGGGTTTCGTGCTCGCGCTGCAAGACGTGATCAAGAAAGAGCAGCCGACGCATCTGGCGGTGTGTTTCGATCCGGCTGGCGGCACGTTCCGTCACCGCGAGTATAGCGAATATAAGGCCAATCGCGAGGCGACACCCGAGGATATAAAGGCCGCCGTGCCGTATATCAAGCGCATATTGGCGGCTTACAGGATCCCGGTGTATGAGGTGGCGGGTTATGAGGCCGACGATGTGATAGGCACGCTTGCGCATCGCGCGTCGCAGGAGGGCTTCGAGACCTATATGATGACGCCAGACAAAGACTTCGGTCAGCTTGTTGCCGAGCACGTGAAGATGTATCGTCCCGGTCGGTCGGGCAGCGAAGCCGAGGTGCTTGGTGTTGAGGAGATTAACGCCAAGTGGGGGATAACGAGTCCGCTGCAAGTGATTGACATCTTGGCGCTGATGGGCGATAGCGCCGACAACATCCCCGGCTGCCCCGGCATAGGCGAGAAGGGCGCTATGAAGCTGATAGGCGAATACGGCAGCGTTGAAAACCTGATAGCCAACGCAGCCGAGCTTAGCGGCGCCAATAAGCGAAAAGTGGAGGAGAACGTAGATAAAATCAAGCTGTCGAAGCATTTAGCGACCATTATCACCAATGTGCCCGTTGAGTGGAATGAGGAGGCGCTTAGGCGCCGCGGCGCCGACTTCGCAAAGTTGCGTGAGGTGTTCGGCGAGCTTGAGTTCCGCACACTGATAACCCGCATTATCGACCACCGCGAGGCCAACATTGGCGTTGCCACCGAGGATATAGGCAATGAAGAGGAAGTAGCAACCGCTCCGCCTGCACAAACTGTCGGAGCCGCCCGTCAGACGCAGCTGTCGCTTTTCGACGAGCCGGCGGCAATAGAGACTGTGGCGGCTGAAGAGCCGTCGCCTCGCCGAACACTTGCCGACGAGGAACACCGTTTCGCTCTTGTTACCGACGACAGCGAAGCCGCGGCGATAGTCGCGAGGTTGGCTGACGAAGATCGCGTAGGCGTAGAAGTGGTGGCCGACGGCGTGGAGGCTATGCGCTCTACGCTAGTGGGCGTGGCCGTGGCTACCGAAGGCGGCGAGGCGTGGTATTTCCCACTTGACGCCATGGGGTGGATGCTTGGAGCTGTAACGCCGCTGTTTGGCGGCCCGTCGCGTCTGGTGAGCAACAACAGCAAGCGCGACATGGTGGCTCTCCACGCGGCCGGAGTGGAGCAAAGCGCGCCGTATTACGACACCGGCGTGGCGCACTACGTGCTTTATCCCGAGAGCAAGCACGACACAAGTGCGGCCGCCGAGCAGTTGCTGAACTACGAGGCGCAGAAGTCGCCTGTGGCATCGACATCGAAGAGCGCCAAGCGCAGCGGCTATGGCGGCATGAGCGCCGATAAGCTGAGCGAGAGGGCGTGTGAGCAGGCAATGTTGCAGTTGCGGCTTGAGGACGAGCTTAACCGTAGGCTCGAGAGCGAGGGCATGACGAAGCTCAACATCGAGATTGAGCAGCCGCTGGTGGCAGTGCTGGCGCAGATGGAGATTGCCGGAGCAAGAATCGATGTGGCGGCGCTGGCCGAGATCTCGAAAGAGCTGACGGCACGAATGACAGCGCTCGACGCCGAATGCCACCGATTGGCCGGCCACCCGTTCAACACGGCGTCGCCGGCGCAGGTGGGCGAGGTGCTGTTCGGCGAGCTGAAGCTCGACGCGAAAGCCAAGCGCACCAAGACCGGACAATACTCGACCACCGAGGAAGTGCTGATGAAACACGCCGACAAACATCCGATAGTTGGGAAAATACTCGAGTTGCGCGGCGTGCGCAAACTGCTGAGCACCTACGTGGACGCGTTGCCGACGCTAATCAATCCCCGCACCGGCCGCATCCACACCACGTATACTCAGACCGTGACCGCTACGGGGCGTCTGTCGAGTTTGAACCCCAATTTGCAGAATATTCCCGTGCGCAACGACGACGGGCGTGAGATACGCCGGGCATTTATACCCGCTGACGGAAACGTGTTCTTCAGCGCCGACTATTCTCAGATTGAGTTGCGACTCGTTGCCGACTTCAGCGGCGACAAAACGTTGATAGATGCCTTCGCTCATGGTCACGACGTGCACGCGATAACGGCATCACGCATCTACCACGAGCCCCTGGAGAGCGTGACCGCCGAGCAGCGCCGCAAGGCAAAGACGGCGAACTTCGGTATCCTGTACGGCATCAGCGCGTTCGGGCTGTCGTCGCGGTTGATGATTTCGCGGTCGGAGTCGAAAGAGCTGATAGATGGTTATTTCCGCTCGTTCCCTCAAGTGAAAGAATATATCGAGCGCCAGGTGGAACTGGCGCGCAAGCAGGGATATGTGACCACAAAGCTCGGCCGGCGGCGGCTGTTGCCCGACATCAACTCAAGGAACGCTGTGGTGCGCGGCTATAGCGAGCGCAATGCCGTGAACGCGCCTATCCAGGGCACCGCAGCCGATGTGATCAAGATAGCGATGGTGGCGATTGCGAAGCGCTTCAAGGAGGAGGGCTTGCGGTCGAAGATGATAATGCAGGTGCATGATGAGTTGAACTTCGATGTGGTGCCTTCGGAATTGAGGCGCGTGGAGGCGATAGTAACGAGAGAGATGGAGGCGGCGTATAGCGGCCGCGTGCGTCTCACCGCGAGCCACGCCGCGGCTGGCAACTGGCTTGACGCGCATTAACGGCTCGCCCGCGAGTTTAGCGGGCGGCACGAGCGGGCGGTATAAAACAACAACTTAGAAACAACTAATAAACAACTTAGAACAACTTTTTTATTTAAGTATACGAGTGTACAGGTGGACAAGGGTAGGGGCGACGCATGCGTCGCCCCTACAGCTGGCGGGGACATTGGGAAGGGTAAAGGGATTTATTTTTTGGATTATTTTTAGCGGAAGTGGGTTAGAAATTGCCGGTTTCCGCCGGTTATTGAGCATTTTTTACTCTATTTTCAGCGGAAATAGGTAGAAAAATGCCGATTTCCGCTGATTATAGCGTATTTTTTATTATATTTGCAGCCGATTTCAATAACAAAAACATATTTCGCAATGATTATAGGACGAGAGAAAGAACGAGTTGAGCTGCTGAGTTTGCTTGAAAAGGAAGAGGCGCAGTTTTGCGCTGTGTATGGCCGGCGCCGCGTTGGAAAAACGTATCTTATCAGAGAGACTTTCAACTATCAGTTTTGCTTCCAGCACACCGGAGTCGCAAAGGGAACACTACGTCAGCAATTAACGGCATTCCGCAACTCGTTGTTGGCCGTAGGCATGAAATGTTCAATCCCCAAAACGTGGATTGAGGCCTTCGAGCTATTGAAGCGCCACATTATAAGTTCTCCCGCGGGCAAGAAAGTTATATTTATTGACGAGCTTCCATGGATGGACACGCCTAAAGGGAACCTTATAGGCGCGCTCGAGAACTTTTGGAACGGGTGGGCCACAGCTCGTAGGGAGAAGGACATAGTGTTGATTGTATGCGGCAGCGCCACTTCGTGGATCAGCAAGAAACTGCTGAAAGACAAAGGCGGCCTTCGTGGCCGGTTGACCAACCGTATAAAAGTTGTCCCCTTCACCCTTCGCGAGTGTGAGCTATATGCGAAGAACTCGAATCTCGCATTAGGCAGGAATGACGTATTGGAATTATACATGATACTCGGCGGAATTCCTTATTATTGGAGTTTCCTGAAGAAAGGAGAAAGCGTAGCTCAGAATGTTGACAAGCTGTTCTTCAGTGAAACAGCCCAATTACGTGATGAGTTTGAGGCATTATATTCCATTCTGTTCAAGCGTCCGGAGAATTACCTAAAAGTGATTGAATGTATGAGTAGTTGCAAGAAGTCGGGGATGACCAGGGAGGAGATATTGCGAGAAAGCCGCCAGAGCGACGGCGGCTCATTCACCACAATACTTGAAGAATTGGAGGAGTGCGGATTTATCCGCCGATTCGCGTCAGCCGATACCGTTAGCACAAACGCACTCTATCAGCTGATAGACAACTACACTCTGTTCTACTACCATTGCATAAAGAAGAACGCCTTCAGTGATGAGCATTATTGGTCGAACACGTGCACATCGGCATCGCATAACACATGGAAGGGTTACGCGTTTGAACGCGTATGCCTTCAGCACGTGGCTCAGATTAAAGCCGCCCTTGGCATCTCCGGTGTTCAGACAAACGTGTGCTCGTGGTATGCCCAAGGCACGAACAAGCGGCGCGGAGCGCAGATTGACCTGGTGATGCAACGCGCCGACGGAATTACCAACCTATGTGAGATAAAACATTCAATAAACGAGTTCAGTATCGACAAGACCTATGCGTCAAATCTGGAAAACAAGGTGGCGGCATATCGTGAGCTATCGAAGGATAAACGCACCATTCACCTTGTGATGGTGACAACGAACGGGATTGCGCGCAACAGCTACTTCAATCTGGTACAGAATGAGGTGGTGGCGGATGATTTGTTTGCGCTGTGAGGGGGCGCGTCAGCGGTCAGGAAGTAGGCGGTTGGAGGTCATGCGGTCCATGTACTGCTGGATGATGGCGCGAAGTAGGCGTTCGAGTGCGGGTTGCTCAGGCAGTCCGGAGTTGGCGAGGTTGTGACGAAGCTGGGAGTCGGACTTGAAGCGGTAGAGCCCTACCGTGGATTTGCCGTCGAACTGGAGCAGGAAGTCGCCCTTAACGAGCTGGTAGACGCCATTGTTGTAGCTGAAGGCCCATGTGTCGGCCGGTGGAGTGTTGAGCAAGTCGGAACCGAATGCGAGGTATGGTTTGTTGTAGCCAAGAATGCCGAGTATTGTAGGCATGATAGACGCCTGCTGGGCGATGACGTCGTCGCGCAGTTGCGGCGTCAGCGAGCCGTCGGGCGTGTAGAAGATGATGGGGATTGAGTAGACTCCGAGGTCGGTAAGATAGTCGGGGTGAGTGGCTTGGTTGGTATGGTCGGCCACGATTACGAAAAGCGTGTTGTTGAACCAGGGTTGGCGCGCCGAGGCTTCGAAGAAGCGTTGCAGGGCCATGTCGGTGTAACGGACGCATTTGTGGATGGGTTGGATGCCGTCGTCCTTAAATACTCCGGCATAGGCGTCGGGCACACGGAAGGGATGGTGGCTCGAAGCGGTGAATACGGTAGCGAGGAAAGGCTGTCGCATGGTAGAGACCTTCTTTTGCATGAATTGCAGGAACGGTTCGTCCCAAATCGCCCACATGCCGTCGAAGTCGGATTTTCCGCCGAATGCCGGGTCGGCACAGTATTCCGTCATGCCGTAGTAAGCGTCGAAACCCGTTGCACGGGCGAATGCCTGGAAGCCCATCGAGCCATTTGGAGCGCCGTGGAAGAAAGCCGAGTTGTAGCCTTCGGCGTCGAGAGCAGCCGCAAGTCCGCCGATGTCGTTCATCGATGCCGGTGTGAGGAAGAAAGGTTCGACCATCATGGGAATTCCCGAGAGAATGCTCGGCATGGCGTCGATGCTCTTACGTCCGTTGGCAAAGCTGTAGCGGAAAGAGAGCGAGCGGGAGAGGAGGCTGTCGGTGAAAGGCGTGAAGCCGCGGTATTTGCCACCGTCGAGGTCGTGGTTAAGGCTGCCGACGTATTCCTTGCCGAAACTCTCGATAATGATTACCACCACATTTTTGCGCCGCATGGCGGTGGTGTCGACGGAGGCAAGCGGTCGGTGTACGGGCGTGTAGATGGCGTCGAGTTCGGCGTCGGGGAAGTAACGCGGATTGTTGAACACCGCTTTGCCTATGGTACGCAGTAGGCTGAAAGGCGTGTTGAGGACGGCTGCCGCATCGATGGGGCGGTCGACGTACTGGTTGGCGTTGCTTACGGTGATGGGGCGCACCGAGTGGGCGAGTCCGCCGCGCATACCGCCAATCACAGCCGGCACCATGGCGATGAGCGACAGCGGCATTATTATGTAATATCGCTTGAGAGAGAGCGAGTCGCGTGAGGTACGCGGCTCGACGTACAGCTTCCACATCAGCCAGACGAGAGCTGCGGCGAGCAGTACTAGATACCAGTTGTGTAGCAATTCGGTGCCGATTATCCGCCAAAGGTTGCCCTCGGCGCTAAATTCGCTGAAGACGGTGGCGGTGGTGCGCCGCGAGGTGTAGCGGAAGTAGACACAGTCCATCAAGTTGAGCACGAGCGCCAAGGCATTGACGACGAGCCAGAGCCATCGGCAGAAGCGATGATAGCGCGGCGTCTCCTTGAGGTGCAGAGGCAAGAGCATAAGCACGATATAGAGCGCGAGGGTGTACATCACCGCCGAAGTGTCGAACATTAGGCCGCCGCGCGCCATCTCGAGGGCTTTGTCGGCGGTGAGCGTTGAGCTGAAGAATTGCCAGTTGGCGGCGACGAAGATGATGCGCGCCAGCATATAGAAGGCGAGAGCGGTAATTATGTTGGTGACGGTGGCGAGCAGCGGTGCCAGCGGGGATTTCAAGAGTTTCATCGTTATCTTTTCTGCGATATAGCGGGTGTTATAAAACAACAACTTGAAAACAACTAATAAACAACTTAAACAACATTTTTAATGAGTGGGCGCCCGATCCGAGAACTCTGAGAACTCCGAGAGCGCGGCAAAAGTATCACACATCTCACATCGTGTCAGTAGGGGCGGGAGCGGCGGGTGGTGAGAGCTTTGAGGCGTTGGTAGGCTCGCAGGAGTCGTCGAGCGGCACGCGGGAAGCGCAGGAGCCTCCGCAGGAGCCGGTATTTTGTTCGCAAGCCTGTTGAGGGATAGCGTTGCAGTTGGTGCAGCCAAGGGCTGTCGGTATTGTCGATGTTCATCAGGAAAGCCGCCACATCGATTTCGAACTCCCGCACGCGTGGCTCGAGGCTGTCAAGGTGGCCTATGCGCCTCAGCAGTTGCCGCAGATAGACGAAATATCGCTCCCAGGTCGCTTGGGCGTAGAGGCGTCCCGTGGCAGTGAGGGAAGAGGCGTTGAGGTAGTAGTTGAGCACGTCGATGTCGTTGTAGACACCGGCCCGTGTAATGTGGGCCGAGAGCGCTACGTTGACGAGCAGATCCTCGCTGGGAAACACAATGTCGCGCGGGGGGAACACATCGTCGTGCCAAACGTCGCGTCGGGTGAAGAGTCCGTTGTTCGCCATCATATATGTGCCGAGGGTGAGCACGCCACGGCGGAACTCGTCGGGCGCGAGTTCGCCGGTGATTAAGTGCGTCTGCCGTCGCAGGACTCCCGGCGCCTCCTCTTTGAGCTGGCATCCCATGCAGAGGTCGAGGTTACGGTCAATCGAGCGGGAGAGCAGGCGTTGTGCCGCGTCGGGCAACAGTTCGTCGTCGGCATCGAGGAAGAGAATCCACTCGCCTCTGGCAGCCGCCACGCCACTTCGCCGCGCCTCGGCGAGTCCGCGGTTTTCTTGGCTGACGACGGTCACCCGGCTGTCGGCATCGGCGAGACGTTTCGCTATGGCCGGGGTGGAGTCGGTGGAGCCATCGTCGACGATTACCACTTCGACGGTGGCGAGCGACTGCCGCAACGCGCTTTGCGCCGAGCGGTCAAGCACCCGCTCCGCGTTGTAGGCCGGTATGACGATTGAGACTGTCATCTGTTTATTCGAAGTTGAGAGTCAATTGCCTGTCGAGCAGCCGGAAAGAGCGCCTATGGTAAGGGGTGATGCCCAATCGCGCAATAGCGTCGCGATGAGCGCCCGTCGGGTAGCCTTTGTTGGTAGCCCAGTCGTAGCCCGGATATTCGGCGTCGAGCTGCCGCATAAGTTCGTCGCGGTGAGTTTTCGCGAGAATCGAAGCCGCCGCAATCGGCAACAGTTTGCCGTCGCCCTTGATGATGGTGGTATGGTCGATGCCAGGGTAGGGGTAGAAGCGGTTGCCGTCGATGAGCAGGTGCTCGGGGCGCACCGATAGCGCGTCGACGGCTCGATGCATCGCCGTGATTGAGGCGCGGAGGATATTGAGGCGGTCGATTTCGTCGGCACTCACCATGGCCACAGCCCATGCGAGCGCCTCCCGCTCGATGATGGGCCGCAATCGCTCACGTTGCGTCTCGGAGAGCTGTTTGCTGTCGTTGATTAGCTCATTGTGGAAGTCGGCTGGCAGAATTACCGCGGCGGCGGTGACGGGTCCGGCGAGGCATCCTCGACCAGCCTCATCGCATCCGGCCTCGACCCGCCCTGCTATGAGAAACGGTTGGAGCATAATTCGTTACTCGGTAAGGCGGTTGTAGAGTGTGCTAACATCGCCCACGTTGACGGCTCCGTCGCGGTTGAGGTCGAAAGAGGATCCTGTGGTGGCGATGCCGGCTGCGGGCAGGAAGATTACTTCGCCGAGAGACGGATTGTCGGCTTGGTGGAAGATTACCTCGTCGATGCCCGCTTCGGTAGGCTCTGTTCCGTACCAATAGTTGCCTTGAGCGTAGACGGTGGAAGTGCCGTTGTTATATAGGTCGTAGAGCACGCCTCCGTTGCCGTTGTTGACAAATACGTTCATACCCGGGTTGTAGTCGCGGTGAGTGACGTCGACGTCGGTTCGCCCCAGGTTCACCTGCTTTCCGCCAATCACGGTAACACCCCAGAGGTGTCCCTCGATGCGGTTGCCTGAGATGGTGGTGTACTGAGCCGCTTGAGGGTCGTAGACGTTGATACCGCTACCGCCGTTGTTGGGGTTGGTTTCGGTATTGTTGTTGATGAGCACGTTGTGCATCACTTGAGCCGTCTGCTTACTGTAGATGGCGATGCCGTAGCGGTTGTCGACCACGCGGTTAAACTCGATAAGCGTGTTGGCGTCGGGGGCCACTCCCAGCAGGTTGGACACTGCGATACCGCCTCCCATGGTCTTAGAGCGGTCTCCAATCACCTCGTTGCGTCGGATTACCACTTGCTCAGCCGCGGTGAGGTTGATTTGCGGGTAGTTGAGGTTAGCCTGGTCGTTGTAGTAGAATTTGCAGCCCTCGATGGTAACGTTGCAACTGTTGTTTGCAGCCCCTCCGATGGCTGAACGTTTGTTGTACTCGAACAGGCTTGATACCACAAACACGCTACCCGTTCCGCCGATGTTGAGCGCCGCGGATCCGTTGGTCATACTTGCCTCGTGGTAGCGGAAGGTACATTGGTCGACGCTGAGAAGATAGTCGGAGTATTGTTTGAGGCCTACATACTCGAAAGTGACGTTACGTACCACTATGTCGCCCCTTTGGCTTTGGCAGAAGACGTATCGCGGCACTACGCCGTCGGCGGCTCGGGTAAAGCGTGCGCCATTGGCGGGCGTGAGCCTTGCTGCGCCCAGGAGGTCAAGTTCGGCCCCTTGTGCCATAAGCACCGTGATGCCGTCGTCGAGCACGAAGCTGTCGTCAGCGGCAATTACGACAGTGCCGTCGAGGACGTATTCGCCCTCGTTGTTGCCTGCCGTGACGCCGCTGCCTTCGGTTTGCGACAATAGTTTGAAACTCCACTCCGTGCCGTTGCCGGCGGTGGTAAATGTTGCGGCGTTTGCGCCGTCGAAGGCAGCCGCAAGGGTAAGAATAAGAAATAGTTTCTTCATTTCGTTTGTCATTTTTCGTTTCTCGTTCTCGTTTTCCGTTATGCGTACGTTATAAAACAACAACTTTGAAACAACGAATTAACAACTTAGAACAAGTTTTATTTATTTGGGGGGGGATTAGAACATGGAGGCGGCGCGGGCGACGGCGGCGACGAAGCGGTCGACGTCGTCGCGTGTGTTGTAGAAGGCGAATGACGCCCGCACAGTGCCGGTGACGCGCAGATGTCGCATGAGCGGCTCGGCGCAGTGATGCCCGGTACGCACGGCTATGCCCTGCCGGTCGAGCAGCACTCCCATGTCGTAGCTGTTGATGTCTCGCACGAGGAACGACAGCACAGGGCACTTGTGCGACGCCTCGCCGAAGACGCGTACGCCGGGCACCTCGCCGCGCAGGCGCTCGGTGGCGTAGTCGAGCAGCTGTTGCTCGTAGTGGGCTATGGCGTCGATGCCGATGGCATTGATGTAGTCGAGCGCGGTGCCGAAGGCGGCGATGTCGACAAAGTCGGGGGTACCGGCTTCAAACTTGAATGGCAGTTCGGCGTAGGTGGTACGCTCGAAGCTCACCGTGCCAATCATCTCGCCGCCACCCTGATAAGGCGGCATCTGTTCGAGCCACTCGCGTTTGCCGTAGAGCACCCCCACGCCGTTTGGTCCGTACATCTTATGACTCGAGAAGGCGTAGAAGTCGCAGTCGAGTTCGGCCACGTTGACGCGCCGGTGGGGCATCGCCTGCGCGCCGTCGATGAGTATGGGCACACCGTGGCTGTGAGCAATCTCCACCAGTCGCTTGATAGGGTTGACCGTACCGAGCACGTTGGAGGCGTGGCACACTGCCACGAGCCGCGTGTTGTCGGTAAAGCAGTCGTCGTATGCGTCGAGGTCGAGTTCGCCCCGTGCGTCGACGGGCACCACGTTGAGTTTAACCCGCGTGTGGCGTTGCAGCAGTTGCCAGGGCACGATGTTGCTATGATGTTCCATCACGGTGAGTATGATTTCGTCGCCGTTGGCCAGCTGCTCGCCAAACGATGATGCCACCAGGTTGATAGCCTCGGTGGTGCCTCGCGTGAAAATCACCTCGGCGGTGGATTTGGCGCCGATATAGTCGCGCACTTTGTCGCGTGCGCCCTCCATGCGGTCGGTAGCCTCCTGCGAGAGAGCGTGGACGCCGCGGTGTACGTTAGCCTTGTGGCAGTTGTACATACGGGTGATGGCATCGACCACGGGTTGGGGCGTGAGCGAGGTGGCGGCATTGTCGAGATAAACCAGAGGTTTGCCGTACACCTTACGGTTGAGAATAGGGAAGTCGGCGCGTATTTTATTTACATCAATCATAGTTTTTCGTTGTTTTGAGCCCGCAAAGTTAGCAATTTTTTAGCGCATAGCCGTGCTATACCATAGAGAAAATATCTCAAAAAATCACTTGCCACGTATTGCTTTCTTGCAAAAAGTTGTAACTTTGCAGCCGAAAACCTTGCAAAAAGTTGTAACTTTGCAGCCGAAAACCTTGCAAAAAGTTGCAAGTTAACAGTCGAGAACCCCGCAAAGAGTTGTTATATGCTTAAGAGAAAGGCAATTACAAAAATAGAGCAATGGCAAGCCTCATATCGTGATAAGGCGTTGCTGCTAACAGGTGCGCGTCAAGTGGGCAAAACCACAGCTGTGCGTGAATTTGCCAAGCGACATTACACCCATTTCATAGAGATAAATTTTGTGAAACATCCCATTGCGCAACAAGCCTTTGATGGCACACTTGACACCGATACCATTGTCACTAACCTGTCGGCAATGGGATTCGGACCATTTGTCGACGGAGAGACATTGGTTTTTTTTGATGAAATTCAGGAGTGCCCCAAAGCTCGAACGGCGATTAAATTTCTTGTGGAGGAGCATCGCTACGACTATATCGAATCCGGCTCGTTGCTAGGCATTAATTACAAGCCTGTACCATCGTATCCTGTGGGATACGAGATGGAATTACCCATGTACCCTCTCGATTTCGAGGAGTTTTTGTGGGCAAAGAATATTCAGGATAATGTGGTAAACCAATTGAGAGAAGCGTATGAGAACGAGCGCCCCGTTTCGCAATTTATTCATGAGCAGATAAGTAACTATTACCGTCAGTATTTGGTGGTGGGAGGCATGCCCGAGGTGGTTCAGACGTTTATTGAGACCCCCGACTTTGGTAAGGTGCTCGAAATACAACGTTCGATTCTGACGACCTATCGAGCCGATATCACCAACTATGCCGGCCGCCGTCAGGCCAATGTAAAGAGGGTGTTTGACGCCGTTCCCTCGGAGTTGGGCAAAGAGGATAAGCGCTTTGTGCTCGCCAATATCGAGACCGGTGCCACATCACGTAAATATGAGGATCCCACGCAGTGGCTTGTAGATGCCGGGATTGTGTATTATTCTATCAACACCCGCGAATTTTCCTTACCGTTTACGGCTGTAGAGAACAGGAGGTTGTACAAGTTGTATATGGTCGACACCGGACTGCTAAGCAACGCTTTGCTAAAGGGCATTCAATTCAATGTTCTGAATGGCGAGATTGACATCAACGCGGGAGCGCTCACCGAGAACTTTGTCGCTTGCGCTTTAATCGCCAACGGCCATTCGCTACACTACTTCGACCGCAAGAGCCGTCAGGAGCTAGACTTTATCATCAACGAGGACAATCGTATTTCCATTATCGAGGTGAAATCGGGCACTGATTACAAGCGTCACGCCTCGCTCGATGCCGCCAGAGAGAATTACGCCGATCGTATAGCCCGCTCGATAGTGCTATGCCGTGGCAATGTAGAGAAGGACAGCGTGAAGAATGTGCTTTATCTGCCGCTATATATGGCGATATTTATTTGAATTTTCCGGGAGCAAGTTTCACCTTCAACCAAATCGGTCATCCGGCCGAGTATCGGATGTTTTTTTGCGGCTCATCGTGGCCACCACGTCCGGAAATTTTGCCGCAAACGCGATTTTCGGCCCTGTTGCGGCAGAATTTCGGTTGGATATTTTGCCGCAAACACATTTTTTGACCCGGTTGCGGCAGAATTTCGTTTTTTTCTCTCTTAATGGAGCACTACGGATGGAGTTTGATTACCCTGCCCCACCCCATGGTTGGGCTATAAAATTGTTTAAAATATGGTGCGAGATAAGCGTTATTATTAAAATAAGTTGTAATTTTGCGTTCCGTTAATTAAAATTTAGTGTATAAATATTATATAGATTGCGATGATTTCCTTTTTTATAAGTATTGTAGCTCTCGTGCTGGGCTATATGCTATACGGTCGCTTTGTTGAGCGGGTATTCGGATTGGACGGCCGTGAG
>JAFVDY010000013.1 GCA_017478265.1 Muribaculaceae bacterium
AAAAGATTTCATAAATGATAATTCATGTAAATGGAGACAAAAAAAGGAAGGATTGGATGATATATATTATGAATATGATAGATTAAAGAAGATTCATGGAACGGATTTTGGAGCAATAGAAGAAGGAATGAGGGCCTTTTTCTCACAATATAATGAGAGTTCTCCTATTTACGCCTCCAAGCATTATTGTAGAGTGGATTCACGTGGCTTATTTTTTGCCGATAACATTTCACAAGGAACGGGTAATGGCCCAAGGTATGATGTGTATCATCCTATTACTCATTTACCAGTTAAAAAGCCTGCTGGAGGTTGGCGTTATTCTTATGAAACAATGCTACAATTATTAAGTGAAGACAGAATATTCTTTGGAGATGATGAATCTAAGGTGCCTTGTAGAAAAAGGTATTTAAAAGAGACAGAATTTGAGTTGCCGTCCTCTGTTTTTTATAAAGATGGAAGAGGCGCAACAAAAGAAGTCGCAACAATTTTGGGGGAATTGATATTTAATAACCCAAAAGATAGACATATAATTGCCAGGATTTTAAATTATAGATATAACTCTACAATCCTTGACTTCTTCGCCGGTAGTGGAACGACGCTTCACGCGGTGATGCAGTTGAATGCCGAGGACGGTGGGCATCGCCAGTGCATCTTGGTTACCAACAACGAGAACGGCATCTGCGAGAACGTGACCTATGAGCGCAACAAGCGCGTTATCAACGGCTACACCAAGCCCAACGGTGAGGCCGTCGAGGGCTTGCACGCTAATAACCTGCGCTACTACCGCACTGACTTTGTGGGTCGCTCACGCTCTCCACAAAACCTGCGCAAATTGGTTGAGCTTTCCACCGATATGCTTTGCATCAAGGAAGACCTCTACGCAGAGGTAAAAGATTTTGCCGGGCAACGGACTTACAAAAATATTTTCCGCTACTTTGAGAAAGGCGACAATCGCATGATGGTAATCTATTTCGAGAAAGCCGTGCCCGAAATCGTCAAACTTATCGAGAATTACGAACTGCCACGAGGGCAGAAAATCAAGGTCTATGTGTTCTCTCCCAGTGAAGACCCATGGGCTGCCGACTTTGAGCCCGTTGCCGCCAAGGTGGAACTTTGCGCCTTGCCAATGGCTATACTCAATGCTTACAAGCGTGTGCTACCCAAGCGCAAAGAGCAAAACATATATGTTGATGATAACGCACCTGAGGAACACGAAGCCTCACAAAACGATTCATTGTTCCCCGATGAGGAAGGAGGTGAAGCATGAAAGAGTTACGCTATCAACAGGAAGCAATTCGTGAGTTGACCGACAAGACCATCCGCTTGCTCAATATGGGCGGCACGCGCCACAAGTTAGTGTTCAAAGCCCCAACAGGCGGCGGTAAGACCGTCATGGCGTGCCAGGCATTAGCACAGATTGTTGACGACTTACGCGACCGTGGCGACTCAAAGTATCAGGAAGTGGCGTTCATTTGGTTCGCACCACGCAAGCTGCACCTGCAGAGTTATAGTAAACTGCGTTTCGCCTATGAAGATAACCGCCAACTTACACCGGTTATGTTCGACGAAATCGACCAAGCCGAGGGCTTGCAGCCAGGCGAGATTCTATTTGTCAACTGGGAAAGCGTCAACAAAGATAGCAACATCATGGCACGCGATAGCGAGAGCAGTGCCAGTATCTTTGAGGTGGCGCGTCGCACCCGTGAGGAGTCGGGCTTGCCCATCGTCGTAATCATTGACGAGGAACACCTCTACTGGACGAAGACCGCCGACAATAGCAAACAGGTTCTCGATCGCATAGACCCGGCGGTGGAAATTCGCATTTCGGCTACACCGAAAACTCAAAGTGACTACAAAGTCACTGTAGATCGCCAGTCGGTGATTGATGCCGAAATGATTAAGAAAGAGGTGGTACTAAACCCCAATATCACATCCGAAATCAGCGACGAGCGCACCCTCAACGAGCACCTGATTGAGACCGCTTTGCGCCAACGCCAACACCTCGCCGAAGCATACAAGGCTATGGGCAGTGACATCAATCCGCTGCTGCTCATTCAACTGCCCAACGACACATCGGAAAAGATGACCAGTGACGACGAGAAAATTGCCGAAGTGGTCAAAACTTACCTCCGTGCCAACCCCAAGTGGCATATCACCCCCGAGAACGGCAAACTCGCCGTTTGGCTTGCAGGTGAGAAATGCAATCTGCCGGGCATCGAGGAGCCGGATAACATGGTGCAGGTGTTGCTGTTCAAGGAGGCCATTGCCCTCGGTTGGGATTGCCCACGCGCCGCGGTGCTGCTCATCTTCCGTAAGCTCCAAAGCGATGTGTTCACCATTCAGACCGTGGGGCGCATCTTGCGTATGCCCGAACAGGTGCATTATCGTGACGAATCGCTTAATGTGGGCTATGTCTATACAGACATCGCCAAAGACAAGATACAGATTATAGCGGACCAAGACTATTTCCGCAAAGACGTGGAAATAGCCTATCGTCGTGAAAACCTTGCCAACGTAACGCTGGCAAGTACTTACAGCGAGCGTCCTAATGCAGGGCGCAACTATCTTGGTCCCGATTTCAAGGAAGTGCTTTTCAAAGTAGCCGAGAAATTCTTCAATATTGAGCAAGCCCAGGGTAGCCTGTTCTCGTTTGCCGAACTTGCAGCTTGTCACGCCGACGACGATTACCGCCCATTGCCTGAAACCGATGACGAGCAAATCAACGAGAACCGTCGCCGGGCATTAAATAAAATCCGCCTCAACGTGCAGAAAATTAACGCCGAAATTCCTGCTGATGTACATTTCCAAAATGAGGAACAAATCCTTACCGTTAACCAAGTGAAGTATGCTCGTACAGTAGGCGAAATCAACCGTGTATTCACGGCATACATCAACGGCAAGGGCGGACAGTTTGAGGCAAAAGGACGTACAGACAAGATAAGCAGCTACTTGCTGGAACTTATGTCTGAATTTTTTGGTTTGTTTGAAACCGATGCTAAAAAAGTTGTGCTTTATCGCGGCTCAGCTACGCAGCCCAACAACCGAAAAGTATTCGACAGACTTTTGGATTTGGCTCTCAGCACTTATGCCGAGAAGCGTAAGAGAGATAACCGCAATAAACCCGCGAGAATCTTCACCGATTATATGTGGGAAGTGCCGGAGGAGCGTGCCTATGACAGCGACACGCACCACACCGCGCAAGGTGAGGCTCATGCGCTAACTCCGTTCTACGAACTCAACGAGGCAAGCGCACCTGAGAAGAAGTTTGCCACCTATCTGGAACAGCACCGGCAGTTTATCGACTGGTGGTACAAGAACGGCGACAACGGCAAGCAGCACTATGCCATTAGATACCAAAACAGCGCAGACCAAACCGCTCTTTTCTACGTCGATTTTGTTATCCGTGCAAAAAGCGGCAAAATCTACCTCTTCGACACCAAAGGCGCCGGCGGTGACCTCGACTCCGAAGTGGTGAACAAGCATAACGCGCTTATTGACTACATCGCCGCCGAGAACGCCAAAGGCGGCAACCTGCACGGCGGAGTAATCAAGGTGGATAAGTATGGCAACTGGCTCTACTGCCAATTCAAGATTGACAACGCCGAAGATTTAAGCAACTGGACTATTTTTGAACCCCGAAACGCATAACCGAATATGAAAGGCATTGATAACAAGTTTGTTCATTACGGAATACGCTTCGCGGCTCCTGAATGGTACAGCCCTGCCTACACGCCCATCGTGGAAATCACCGAAGACGAGTACCGCTACATCGCCGCCTCGGGCGACTGGGCACAACCCCAGCCGCCCTCTCGCAACGATGCCACCATGTACAACGACTGGGGCTAATTACATCCAATCAAATCACGATGGCAAATAATTACGATTATAACCGAAATAAGTTCAAGGAAGCAGGCTGCGGCTGGTTCATTGCTACATGTATAGCTGCTGCTGTTATCGTCGGATTTATGCACTTCCGTGGATATAGCGATTTGGAGAAATATAAGAACCAACAGAAGTATTCTCCTGAAGAAAGACAAAAGGCAATGCAGGAATTTATGAAAGTAAGCATGCCAAGTAATATCCCATATATCCCGAAAACCAAATCATATAGTTATAAAGAAACTCCCGACGATGCCTATGATGAAGGGTATGACAATGGATACGAACAAGGTCGATATGATGGCTTAAGAGGTCATAGTCATGGTTATGGATACGATGATTCAAATGATTATTACAATTATTATGAAACTCGCTTCATTGAAGGCTATGAATCCGGATACGATGACGGATATTATTCAGGTTACTCTGATTACGAAGATGGTGTAGGAGAAGATGAAGACTAAACGCGCACGGCGGATGCCCAAGTGGTTCAGGTTGCACGTGGCTGATCTCAGACCGTTCGATATGTCACGCATCGAATCGCATTGAGAGAACTGACAGAACACCATACTAACTAATTGGTTCCATGTGTCATAGCCCTTGCAGTGCTTGTCCGTGCCTGCTGTCCTAATTAGTTTCTGATAATTTCTTTCGGCAATTTGCCGATTACTTGAGAAAAAAGTGTTATCTTTGCCATGTCAAAGGAAGTTGAAGTTATTTGCTTGTCACTACGAAAGTAGTTATTTTTTACTTTATAGTCAACTTCCTTTGTGTTTTTTTGAAAAAATTATTTAGGACAGTATTGGCCACAAACACAGGATTTTGGGAACAAAAGATAATGGTGTAAAAACTTATTTTATGGCAAATTCAATTCAAATATCTCAGGCAGTCGATGCAATTAAAAGCGCTATCCTTCGCAGCCAAGAATCAGCACTGCGTGCCACGAATAAAAGTTTGTTAGCATTATATTATGCAATAGGTAAATTTGTTTCTATTAATTCACGCAAAGGCTTTTGGGGACAAGGAGCATTAGAGGCTATTAGTCGACAACTTAGTCAGGAAATGCCCGGTTTGAGGGGCTTTTCTGAAAGAAATCTCAAGAATATGCGAACTTTCGCCGAAAGTTGGGAAATCCCAACGGCCGCTGAGCGCGTTGATTATAAGGATATTACTAATTCGGCAGACGTGTCTGCCGAATTACACCGTCATTTCCCCACACAAACTCAAGACACAAAAGTAGTCAATGTTGCCATCAATCCCTTTGGACTGTTGGAATCATTGAACCTTTCAAAATGGCAGACAATGTCTGCCGAATTTTGTGAAGATTTTTTCTCGTTAAGTTTTTCGCATCATATTGCCATTTTATCAAAGGCAAAGGTATTGGAAGAGAGACTATTCTATATTCATCAAGCGTCAGTGAACAGATGGAGTCTCCGTGAACTGGAGAGGCAAATTTCACTGAACACCTTTCAACATCAAGGCACAATCACAAACAACTTCCCCCAAACATTACCTCAGCCACAGCTCGCGTTCCGTGCAATTCAAATGTTTAAAGACTCATATCTTTTGGATTACATTAACACGGAAGAACTTGGAATACGTGATGTCGAAGATATTGATGAACGAGTCATTGAGCAAGGAATAGTGCAAAACATTAAAAAGTTCATTTTGTCTTTTGGACGAGATTTCGCTTTTATGGGAAATCAATATCGGGTTGAGGCTATGGGGCATGAGCATTTCATTGACTTGCTATTTTACAATAGAGAGTTGAATTGTCTGGTTGCGATAGAACTGAAGAAAGGAGAGTTTAAGACAAGCTACTTGGGACAACTTAACGGATACCTGGATTTACTTGATGACTATGTAAAAAAGCCCCACGAGAACCCTAGTATTGGCATCGTGTTATGCAAGGATGTTGACAAGACATACGCGGAGTATATGGTACGTTCCTATCAAAAGCCCATGGGAGTTGCGACCTATCAAATTTCATCAGACATGCCCGAGAAGTTGCGTAAATCATTGCCAGAGATTGAGGATTTGAAAAAGTTGTTATAATACGGCACAACGAAATTGGACACGAGAAGAACTGATTGTAGCCTTGAATCTATATTGCAAAATTCCATTCAAGTAAAGCCGCGCAAGTCATCCATTAGTAATTGAATATGCGAAACTGATTGGACGCTCGCCGGCAGCAATGAATCTTAAAATAGGTAACTTAGGGCGATTTGACCCAGTACTGCAATCTAAAGGAATAACAGGATTAGTGAATGGCAGTAAACTCGATGAACTTGTCTGGAATGAAATAAACGATGAACATGGCCAAACTTACCTCAACGCCATGTTTAAGGGCGAGACACAGGTTCGCGAGCGCCTGCTGCCACTCGATGCCGAACGATATAAAAAGGGAGACATAGAACTGAAAAGCTTATTACATAAGTATTGCGCGCACTTTTTTATGCCATAGGAAGTGGAGCGAAATATGTCGAACGGCATTTTTATGCCGATAATTGTTCCATAAAATAGTAGTTTTTAGGGCAAAAGCGGAAAAAATGTTACAAAATTGTTGCAATTTATAAATATCCATTTTATCTTTGCAAGCGCTAAGCAACAGTAGAACCGAGCGCGCCCTACTGCTTTTTACTAACCCGAAAAATATTTTTTCAGCCTCATCCCTCGCGCCGGACCCGTGCTCGCCCGCCCGAAGGAACAAAGCCACTTAAACCCGATAATTATGAAGACCAAAGGCATTAAGAAACTGCTTGCGGCGGTGCTCTGCCTTATGGCGGCACATTGCGCTTTGGCTCGAAATGAGCCTTACTGGCCCAACAACTACGGCGGCGTGATGCTGCAAGGCTTCTCGTGGAACAGCTTTGCCGACACCCGTTGGACCAACCTCGCGCAATTGGCGGCCGACATGGACGGCAAGGCGGTGCGCAGTGTGCGTATCTTCAACGCCTTTGGTGTTGAGCAACGCGAGCCTGTGCCCGGTGTCAACATTATCGTCACCGAGTACACCGACGGCACCACCGCCACGGTCAAACAACTCAAATAACTCCGACAACACACATTTAGCATCATAATGGGATTGCGGGATACGCTTTGGTAGCGCGTCACGCAGTTTTTTTAAGCCATACATTCGCCACATTTTCAGGTTAAAAAATCGTAACATTTGACAGATATAAGCGGTGGTTCGCATTTTTTTTGTACTTTTGCCGATTGAAATGGCGTGAAAAGCGGCCTTTTACCGCCTTTCTTGCCTCGTAAAGTGTATAAAAACGACAAGATGAAGGAGTTTAACGAAGACTACATCAAGCAGTTACACCAGCTCATCGAGAGCGGTGACCACGAGCAGGTGCTTAACGACATTAAGGATCTGCACCCTGCCGACATTGCCGAGCTTATTTCCAATCTGGGCGATGTGGATGAGTCGTTGTTTGTACTCAAACTGCTCGACGACGAGACTGCCGCCGACGTCCTGATTGAACTCGACGAGGACGAGCGTCACGACCTGCTCGAGCACATGTCGAACGAGGCCATCGCACGCAAGCTCGAGCAAATGGACGCCGACGACGCCGTAGACGTAATCCAAGAGCTCGACGAGGAGGACCGTGAGGACATCATCAACCGCATCGACGACGTGGAGCACGCCGGCGACATTGTCGACCTGATGCAATACGGCGAGGACACCGCCGGCGGACACATGTCCACCGAGATGATAGTGGTAAACGAGAACCTCTCGATGCCCGACTGCATAAAGGTGATGCGCCAGCAAGCCGAGGATATGGACGAGATTTTCAACATCTACGTGGTGGACGACGAGAACCGCTTAAAAGGCATCTTCCCGCTCAAAAAAACCATCACCAACCCCTCGGCATCGAAAATCAAACACGTGATGGAGCCCGACCCCATCGCCGTGCGCACCGACACCCCTATCGACGACGTGGCGCTCGACTTCGAGAAATACGACCTTGTGGAGATGCCGGTGGTCGACTCGATAGGACGCTTGGTAGGCTCTATCACCGTCGACGACATCATGGACGAGGTGCGAGAGCAAAGCGAACGCGACTACCAGTTGGCGTCGGGTATCGCACGCGACATTGAGACCGACGACAGCGTGTTCCTGCAAGTGAAGGCTCGTCTGCCGTGGCTGCTCATAGGCTTGGTGGGAGGACTTCTCAACGCGCGCATCCTCAACGGAAGCGGCGCCGAGGATGCTCTGCTCAAAGTGTTGCCGGGATTGGCGGTGTTCATCCCGCTCATTGGCGGCACCGGCGGTAATATCGGTACACAGTCGAGCGCGATAGTTGTGCAAGGTCTCGCCAATGGCAGCCTCGAGTTGCGGCACACCGGCAAGCACCTGCTCAAAGAGCTCGGCACAGCCATGCTCAACGCCATTATGATCGCCATGCTGGTGTGTGTCTACAATCTGGTGCTGCCCACCGACCCCAACAACATCAAGATTATCACCATGGCGGTGACAATCTCGCTCTTCTGCGTATGTATCTTCGCATCGCTCTTCGGCACCATAGTGCCGATATTGCTCGAGAAATTCAAAATCGACCCCGCTATCGCCACCGGACCGTTTATCACGGTCACAAACGACATAGTGGGCATGAGTATCTATATGACCGTCAGCACCTGGCTTTACCAGACGTTTAGCAACCTTATGGGCTGACGACAACTACCGACAGTGGAACAGTTGATGCAATACATCTGGCAACATCGCCTCTACAAGAGCGCCGACATGGTTACCAACGACGGACGTCGAGTCAGAGTGCTCGACCCGGGCCTACTCAACCGCGACGCGGGTCCCGACTTTTTCAACGCCAAGGTGGAGATTGACGGACAGCTGTGGGTGGGCAACGTGGAGATGCACGTGCGCGCGAGCGATTGGCGCCGCCATCACCACGACCGCGACACAGCCTACGACTCGGTGATCCTGCACGTGGTCGACAAGGACGACGCCCCCGTTTACCGCACCGGCGGCGAACGCATTCCACAGCTCGTGCTGCAAGTGTCGCCACTGTTCCTCCAACAACTCAACTCGCTCATGAACGCCCCCACCTCGCTCCCCTGCTCCGCTACGCTGAGCCAACTGCCGCTCCTGAAAGTCACCGAGTGGCTCGAGCGCATGGCGATGGAACGCCTCCAAAACAAGGCCGAGCGCACACTCGAGCTGCTCGACAGTTTTGCCGGCAGCTGGGAGGACGTGTGCTACGTGACACTCTCCCGCAATCTGGGCTTCGGCGTCAACAACGACGCCTTCGAGCGACTGGCGCGACGCACTCCGCTACGCCTGCTGCGCAAGCACAGCGACTCGCTGCTGCAACTTGAGGCATTCCTGCTCGGACAAGCCGGACTGCTCGACAGCTCACGCGCCACCGGCGACCCTTACGTCGACCGCCTCACTGCCGAGTACGCCTTCCTCGCCAACAAATTCTCGCTGCAACCGCTCGAGCGCGACAACTGGAAGCTGTTCCGCCTCAGGCCGCAAAACTTCCCCTACCGCCGCATAGCCATGCTCGCCCACTTCATTCTCGGCGGATTCAGGCTCATGGAGGACATTCTCGAAGCCGATGGCGAGAAGCAACTGCGCGCACTCTTCCAAGTGACACTGACCGGATTCTGGGCCACCCACTACACGCTCGACGGCAAGCCGGCGCGCCCCACTCCGGCGCTTGGCAACGCCTCGATCGACATCGTGCTCATCAACACCGTGGCCACCCTGCTCTATGCCCACGGCAGCGCGACAGCCAACGAGCGCGAATGTGACCGCGCCATAAAGCTGCTCGAGAGCCTTCGGCCCGAGAAAAACCGAATAATAGCCGAATTTGAGACCGCGGGCATAGCTTGCGACAACGCTTTCACCAGCCAGGCGATGATCGAGCTTAAGCGCAACTACTGCGAGGCACGCAAGTGTATCTATTGCAAATTCGGACACCACTTGCTCAGCCAAGCGGCCACAACTAACTGACAATAAAAAAATTACAGTATAAAATTAAAAAACGAAACAGTAACAAGATTATGAAACGTGTTTTCTTAACAGCAATTGCAGCAGCCGTGATGGCTCTCTCAATTAACGCCGAAACGGAGACTCCCATCAACTTCGGCAACTTCGACAAATGGGTTACCCGCACCATCACCGAATCGAGTGTGCTCGGCGGCAACACAAAGACCATCTACGAGATTGGTCCCACTCAGAAGATTAACGGCGCTAAGGCTTACACCAACCTGGGAGGCTCGCCATGGGCCACCAGCAACGTTTACGCCAAAGTGATGGGCGTGGTGAAGGCCAGCGGCTCGGTCACTCCCGAGGCTCGCGGCGGAGGCAAGTGCGCCAAACTCACCACCGTGATGGAGCATGCCAAGGCCATCGGCATCATCAACATGGACGTGCTCGCCAACGGCACCATCTTCCTGGGCCAAATGATGGAACCCATCACCAGCTCAAAGAACCCCTACAGCAAGATGAACATGGGCATACCGTTCAAGAAGCGCCCCAAGTACTTGCAATTCGACTATAAGGTGCACGTGCCGGCCGGCAAGAAGATATACTCCGACGGCTTCAGCGCCAAGAAGACGCTCAAGGGCCAAGACTACTGCGAGGTTTTCATCATCCTGCAACGCCGCTGGGAGGACGCCAATGGCAACATCCACGCCGCACGCGTGGGCACAGGACGTGAGCGCTACGGAAAGAGCACGTCGGGATGGGTGAACAAGCACCGCATCGCTGTACACTACGGCGACATCACCGGCCAGAGCTACTACCACAGCTACATGGGCCTGCTCAAGTGCTACTACGCCAAGAACAGCAAGGGCAAGCTCGTGAAAGTGATTGAAGAGAAATGGGACGACGCCAACGCCACTCCCACCCACATCCTGGTGATGGCCTCGAGCGGTTGCGGCACTCCCTACACCGGCGTAGAGGGCATGACGCTGTGGGTCGACAATATGGCATTTGTTTACTAACCGACATCTACGCATAATGAAGATCGCTATTATAAACGGTCCGAACCTCAACCTCGTGGGGCGGCGCGAGCCGGGTGTGTACGGCTCCCGCCCGCTCGACGAAGCGTTGCGGCAACTGATTGACCGCTATCCCGCTGTCGAGTTCTCGCTTTTCCAGAGCAACTGTGAGGGCGACATCATCGACGAGATTCAACGCGTTGGCTTCGATGC
The DNA here is from genome assembly GCA_017478265.1 of Muribaculaceae bacterium. GTDB lineage: Bacteria > Bacteroidota > Bacteroidia > Bacteroidales > Muribaculaceae > Sodaliphilus. The sequence goes on from JAFVDY010000013.1 coordinate 11,059, forward strand.
CGACGGTATCGTGCTCAACGCGGGGGCCTACACTCACTATTCAATCGCCATTGCCGACGCGTTGCGAGCCGTAACAGCGCCCGCCATCGAGGTGCACATAAGCAACGTGCACGCTCGCGAGGAATTCCGCCACCGTTCGGTAATAGCAGCGGCATGCCGAGGCGTGATCGCAGGCTTCGGCCTCAACAGCTATCGCCTCGCCGTGGAAGCGCTACTGAATGATAAGTTATAAATCAAGAATTGCGCTATATGGCACTAAATACAAGAGAATTGGAATTCCTAATTTATAATTTATAATTAATTTGGAGTCATACATCCTCAGTCATATCGACGCCGAGCCGCCACACCTCTATGAGCTCGACCGCGACACCCACCTCGAGTTGCTCTACAGCCGTATGTGTTCGGGCCACTTGCAGGGGCGAGTGTTGAAGATGCTTGTGCGCCTGTTTCGGCCGCGACTCGTGCTCGAACTCGGCACCTACTCCACCTACAGCGCGCAGTGTCTGGCCGAGGGACTGACCGATGCCGACGCAGTGGTTCACACCATCGAGATTGAGGATGAGCTAGAGGACTTCATCGCCGACCACCTGCGACGCTCGCCAGTGGGCAACCGTATCATAACCCACACCGGCGACGCGCTCGAAATCGTGCCCCGTATGGGACTGACATTCGACCTTATCTACATCGACGCCAACAAACGCCGATACTGCGACTACTACGAACTTGCTCTCAGCCACTTGCGACCGAGAGGCGTAATCATTGCCGACAACACGCTGTGGGACGGCAAAGTGGATACCGCCACCGATGGCCACACCGACGCGCAGACGCAAGGTATCATCGACTTCAATAATCGGGTGGCGGCCGACACTCGCGTCGAGAAGGTAATACTTCCTCTGCGCGACGGACTCACAATAATTTATAAGAAATAGATTAAAAATCACCAACCAACTATATATATTTAATATGGAATCAACACGATTACAAAAGATTTCGCGACTGATACAGAAGGAGTTGAGCGAAATTTTCCGTAGCGACACCGCCAAGATGCACGGCGTGATTGTGAGCGTGAGCAACGTGAGGGTCTCGCCCGACTTGAGCATAGCGCGTGTTCACCTGAGCATCTTCCCGAGCGACAACGCCAAGGAGATGATCGACGGCGTGAACCGCAACGAGAAAACCATTCGCTACGCATTGGCGCAAAAGGTTCGTTACCAGCTGCGCAAAACGCCCACGCTCGTCTTCTACCTAGACGACAGTCTCGACTACATTGACCACATCGACGAACTCCTCAAGAAATAATTAGTATTCCGGAAACAACAAAAACAAGAGACGAACGATAAACTACGAATTAACGATAACGAAAAAAAATAGTTGTTTAAGTTGTTTTGTTTATAACGTCCATTAACACTCTAAGCAATTTTTAATTCAATCGTGCTCCCCCTGCGAATTGCCTGGCGCTACTTGAAGTCTAAGAAGACTCACAACGCGGTGAATATCATCTCGATAGTCGCCACGCTTGGCGTTGTGGTGGCAACAGCGGCGCTTGTGCTTGTGCTGAGCGTGTTCAATGGCTTTCGCGACATGGTGGAGCAACGCCTGTCGCGCCTCGACCCGCCCATCGCTATCACAGCCGCCACAGGCAAGGTGATTGTCAACGCCGATAGCGTGATGGCTGCAGTAAGCGCTCTTGAGGGCGTGGAGGCGGCATTCCCAACCGTCGATGACCAGGCGCTCGCCGTCTTTGCCGACTATCAGATGCCGGTGCGACTAAAGGGCGTGCCCGACATTTACCACCGCTACAACGCTCTCGACGACGTGGTGCTCGGCGGCTCGAGCCGTCTCGAGGACGGCGTGGCACGCTACGCCCTGGTGGCGTCCGGGCCGGCAATACGCTTGCACGTGCAACCGCAGTCGCTGCGCATGCTACGACTCTTTGCGCCCATGAGACAGGGACGCGTCAATCTCGCCAACCCTGTCGACGCCTTTGTCGAGGACTCGCTATTTGTAGGCGCAGTGTTTCAAGTTCAGCAAGCGGTGGTGGACGACGACCTTATAATAGTGCCTATCGACTTCGCACGCAACCTCTTCGACTATCCAAGCGAGGCCTCGGTGATTGAGATACATCCGCGCCAGGGAACAAACGTAGACGCTCTGCGCGACAAGATTATAGCAATGCTGGGCGACAGCTACCGCGTCGACGACCGACTCATGCAACAAGCCGAGAGTTTCCGACTTATCAACATCGAGAAATGGGTAACATTCCTGTTGCTGGCGTTCATTCTCGTGATTGCCACATTCAACGTGGTGAGCACATTGGCATTGCTCATAGTCGAGAAACGTGAAAGCACAGCCACGCTACGCGCACTCGGCGCTTCAACCTCTCTCACGCGCGCCATCTTCGCCTGCCAGGCGTGGCTCATAACGGGACTGGGGGCCGTGGTGGGCATCATAATCGGCATTTTGCTCGCACTCGGACAGCAAACCTTCGGTTGGGTGAAACTCGCCGGCGACCCCTCGCGGCTGATTGTCGACGCCTACCCCGTAAAGGTAATGCCTACCGACATACTCATAGTAATCGCACTCGCCGCCGCCGTGGCTCTTCTCACCTCGGTAATCACAAGCCTGATCGCACGCCGCGCCACCTGAGGCTCCCGCCTTATCCACTTAGGCGCAAATCAGTAATCAGTTTTGAGGTAAATCATATTATCACAACAATTTTCCTACATACAATTGCTCTATCGGGAAAACCAAATCCCAGTTTTTACCCCACACAACGTTACCTTTCTCTATCGTAAAACGTTTAAATTTACGGGGGTCAAGGTATTTATTATATTGTGGATGAGGATGACGGCGAATAAAATCACCCACATCTACAATTTTAACTGTGTTATCATTAAAAGTTAAACCTACAGTTAAATTTCCCGCGTCTTCTGCCTTAATTATATAAAGTCGTCCCATAATCCATCCTCCTACAATCTTTTCTTTATATTAGTACTTCGAACACTCTGCTTCAAAATAAAGAATTTAACCCATTTACTAATAATATTCTTATGGTATTTGTTGATAAACTCCTTAACGATTCGTTTTTCCTTATCAGATAAAGCCTTAATGACAATCTTTTTATTAGTGATTTTCAAGGTTGCAAATATAGTAAGTTTTTTCTGAAACACAAAAAATTCATTGCAAAATCAAAAAAAAAAATGGATTCCTAATTGCGCTATTCTAATTATTAATCATCGCGGGGAACGACGGTGTACTGCAAAAAAATGTAAAAAAATATCGGGGGTGAAGGGGTTTTTGCAGGAGATTTTGTAACTTTGCGAGATTTTAAACGTGTGATTATTCTAAGAAACAAATGAAGATATTTAATACAGAAGGAATACGACGCATCGACTCCGCTACTATCGAGCACGAAAACATCAGCCAGCTCGACCTCATGGAGCGTGCCGCCGGTGCGGTCACTTATGAGCTGATTTCGCGATGGCGACCGTCGAAGCGCTTCGTGATTTTTGCCGGACCGGGCAACAACGGGGGCGACGCTTTGGCCGTGGCGAGAATGCTTATTGAACAGGGCTACAGGCCTGAGGTGTATTTGTTTAACATCAAGTCGTCGCATCTCTCGGCTTGCTGTCAAGCCAATCGCGACCGGTTGGTGGCAATGTGCGACCCGGAACTGTTCACCGAGGTAATCGACAATTTCACGCCGCCCGAACTCGGCCGCAACGACGTCGTTGTCGACGGTCTGTTCGGCTCTGGACTACGTTCGCCGCTCAAGGGCGGATACACGGCGCTTGTGCAGTACATCAACAATAGCAACGCCTACACCGTGGCAATCGACATTCCCAGCGGCTTGTTCGGCGAATGGAACACCGGCTCGGACCACCGCAATATCATCCGCGCCAGCCTCACGCTCGCTTTCCAGTTCAAGCGCCTGTCGTTCTTCTTCAGCGAGAACGCCAAGTTTATAGGCGACTGCAAGGTGCTCGACCTCGACATGAGCGACGAGGCCATCGACGCTACCCCGAGCGACTTCTACCTAATTGAACGGGAAGACGTTCGCGATGAGATGCGCCGACGCGACCCCTTCAGCACCAAGTATGACAACGGTTCGCTTTATCTGGTGGCCGGAAGCTACGGCATGATGGGAGCGGCGCAACTCGCGGCACGCGGTGCCATGTACGCCGGTGTGGGCATCGTGACAGTGCACGCGCCGCGCTGCGGCTACAACGTGATGCAGACGGCCGTGCCCGAGGCGCTATTTGAGGCCGACGTCAACGAGCTCTACACCACCTCCATCAACAGCGGACGTCATCGCTACAGCGTAATCGCGCTCGGCCCCGGTATGGGCACCGCCGACGAGACCGTCGACGCCGTCGACTCGTTCCTTAAGAACTTCCGCCAGCCGTGTCTGCTCGACGCCGACGCCCTTAACTGCATAGCGGCCCGACCCATCTTGCTCAAGTCGATACCAAAAGGGTCGGTGCTTACGCCACACGCCCGGGAGTTCGACCGCCTGTTCAGCAAATGCCAAAGCGACGAGGAGCGTCTCAAGCGAGCCATCGACGTGTCGAAACTCTACGAGGTGACAATAGTGCTCAAGGGACACTACACCATGACGGTTCGCCCCGACGGAAAGGTTTACATCAATAGCAGCGGCAACGCCGGTATGGCGACCGCAGGAAGCGGCGACGTGCTCACAGGTGTGATCGCGGCGCTCATCGCACAAGGATATGAACCGGACAAGAGCGTCTACATGGGCGTGTTTATTCACGGACACGCCGGCGACATGGCCGCCGCGCGGGTTGGACAACACGGACTCATCGCAAGCGAGATTGCGGCCAACATTGGACCGGCCATCAAATCGATTCTCGAGAATCGCAACATTTAAATCCCACAACACGGCGCATGAAACAATATCTCGACCTGCTGCGAAAAGTGCTCGAACAAGGCACAGTGAAACACGACCGGACGGGTACCGGCACGCGTAGCATTTTCGGACACCAACTGCGATTCAACCTCGCCGACGGTTTTCCGCTTGTCACTACCAAGAAGGTGCACCTCAAGTCGATAATCTACGAGCTGCTGTGGTTCCTGCGCGGCGACACCAACGTGCGCTACCTCCAGGAGCATGGCGTAAGAATATGGAATGAATGGGCCGACGAGAACGGCGACCTCGGCCCCGTCTACGGCCACCAATGGCGCAGCTGGCCCGACTACAATGGAGGCACTATCGATCAGATTCAGGATGTGCTGCATCAACTCAAGCACAACCCCGACTCGCGCCGGATGATTGTCAGCGCGTGGAACGTGGCCGACGTGCCGCAGATGAAACTGCCCCCGTGCCACTCGCTGTTCCAATTCTACGTGGCCGACGGACGACTGAGCCTGCAACTCTACCAGCGCAGCGCCGACCTCTTTCTGGGCGTACCGTTCAACATCGCCAGCTACGCGCTGTTGCTGCTCATGTTCGCGCGCGAGGCCGGATTGCAGCCGGGCGACTTCGTGCACACCTTCGGCGACGCCCACATCTATCTCAACCACATCAAGCAGGTAGAGCTGCAACTCACGCGCGAGCCGCGACCGCTACCCACCATGCGTCTCAACCCGAGCGTAAAACGCGTGCTCGACTTCGACTACGACGACTTCACCCTGGAGGGTTACGACCCCTGGCCCACCATCAAGGGAACAGTCTCAGTATAAATAAGTAATTAGAAATTTCGAGAAACGAGCAATGATTTCGGCTATAGTAGCGATCGACAGCAACAATGCCATTGGGCGGCAGGGACAACTCCTGTGCCGGCTACCCGACGACCTGCGGCGATTTAAAGCGCTCACCACGGGCCACGCTATAGTGATGGGGCGCAAAACATTCGAGTCGTTTCCAAAAGGCGCTCTACCGGACCGACAAAACATAGTGGTGACACGAAACGCCCACTATCTCGCCCCGGGCATAACTGTGGCGCATAGCCTCGACGAGGCTCTCGCCGCCGTCGCCATGGCGGGCGAGGTGTTCATCATTGGCGGTGAGCAAATCTATCGCCAAGCCCTCGACAGACTCGACCGGCTATATATTACGCTCATCCACCACCGTTTCGCCGATGCCGACGCCTTCTTTCCCGAAATCGATCCTACGCGATGGCACGTGACGGAGTGCGACTGTCACGGCGCCGACGAGCGCCACCCCTACCCTTTCTCCTATATCACTTTAACAGCCGGAGAACAAAACGATAATGATTGAACGACACATAATAATCGACAACGTCGACCCCGTGGTGTTCTACGGGGTCAACAACAGTAATATACACCTGATACGCAACCTCTTCCCAAAGCTGCGAATGGCGGCGCGAGGCTCGGTAATCAAGGTGATTGGCGATGAGGACGAGACAGCCCTTTTTGAACGAAAAATCAAAGAACTGGAGCAATATTGCGCAGAGCGAAACACCCTCACCGAGGAGGTGATTCTCGACATCGTGAAGGGAACTCCGCCACAGCAGTTGCAAATGGACGGCGTAATCATCTACGGCGTCAACGGCAAGCCTATCAAGGCGCGCACACCCAACCAGCAGCGTCTCGTCAACGCTTTCAGGGAGAACGACCTCACTTTCGCCCTCGGTCCGGCCGGAACCGGTAAGACTTATCTGGCGGTAGCGATGGCGGTTAGGGCATTGAAAAATAAAGAGATACGAAAAATAATCCTGTCACGGCCAGCGGTCGAGGCAGGCGAGAAACTGGGCTTCCTGCCGGGCGATATGCGCGACAAAATCGACCCCTACCTGCAACCGCTATACGATGCCCTCGAGGATATGATTCCGGGCGCGAAGTTGCGCGAATATATGGATGGCAACGTAATCCAAATCGCACCTCTCGCTTTCATGCGCGGGCGCACGCTCAACGATGCCATTATCGTTCTCGACGAGGCGCAAAACACCACCAACCACCAGATTAAAATGTTCCTCACCCGCCTCGGACTGGGCTCTAAAATGATTATCACGGGCGACGTGACGCAAATCGACCTCCCGCGCTCCACTCAGTCGGGTCTCATCAACGCGCTCAAAATTCTCGACGGCGTGAAAGGCATTGGCAAGGTGGAATTTGAGAAGAAAGATATAGTGCGCCACAAACTGGTGCAACGCATTGTAGAGGCCTATGAGCGACATGATGCGGCTAACGGCGGACACGGCAGTGACAACCCGCCACAAGTGTTCCTAAACGACTGACAAGCCATGCCTGAGGTGGAAAACATAAAGCCTTACGAGAAGCGAGGCAGCAAGCGGGAGCAGGTGGAACAAATGTTCGACGCCATCGCACCAGCCTACGACTTCATGAACCACGCCATGACGCTCGGCATCGACCGACTGTGGCGACGACGCGCGGTCAACAGGCTGAAAGAAGTGCGGCCGGAATTCATCCTCGACCTCGCTACGGGAACGGGCGACTTCGCCATCAAATTATGCCGCACGCTACACCCCCGTAGGGTGCTCGGCATCGACTTGTCGCAGGGAATGCTCGACGTTGCCACAGAGAAAGCGAAGCGACATGGGCTCCATAACGTAATCACATTCAAGCAAGCCGACTGCCTCGACCTGCCAGTCGACGACAATAGCGCCGACGCGGTCACTATCGCCTTTGGAGTGCGCAACTTTGAGGACATCGCACGAGGCTACCGCGAGATGTACCGAGTGCTAAAGCCGGGCGGCAGACTCTCCGTGCTCGAATTGAGTGTGCCCACCAATAGTGTGATCCGTTGGTTCTACAACCTCTACACTTTGCACATCATCCCCTTCTTCGGGGCGATGAAAAGCGGCGACAAGGAGGCCTACCGCTACCTGCCGCGCAGCATCGCCGCCGTGCCGCAAGGCCACGATATGCTCGCATTGATGCGAGCGGCCGGCTTCGGCAGTTGCCGTTTCAGCCGCATGACCTTCGGCACCTGCACCCTCTACGAAGGCACAAAATAATATTCGAGTATACAAGTAACGGACTAAGAACTACAAACTTTACTAATTGGACGAATTTTACAAATTATTTATTTTTTAGCATGGGTCTTTACGCGCCCAACAATTAAAATAATTGTTTAACTGGTTAATTAGTTGTTTAAGTGGTTCTTTTATAACGCTGACAAAACGAGAAACAAATAACGAAAATAAACCTATGGCAACAATTAAAACTATCGGTATCCTTACCAGCGGCGGCGATGCTCCGGGCATGAACGCCGCAATACGCTCGGTGACGCGTAGCGCCATCTACAGCGGCTTTAAAGTGAAAGGTATCTACCGCGGCTATCGCGGACTGATCGACGACGAAATCGTTGACTTCAAAACCCAAAACGTGTCGAACATCATCCAGCAGGGTGGCACCATCCTCAAGACGGCACGATGCAAGGAGTTCACCACATCCGAGGGCAAAGCTAAAGCCTACGAGGTGATGAAAAAGCATGAGATCGACGCCCTAATCGTGATTGGTGGAGACGGTTCGCTCACCGGTGCGCGCATCTTCGCGAGTGAGTACGACATCCCCATCGTGGGGCTGCCGGGCACCATCGACAACGACCTCTACGGCACCGACCACACCATCGGCTACGACACCGCGCTCAACACCATCATGTGGTGTGTCGACCGCATTCGCGACACCGCATCCAGCCACGAACGGCTCTTCTTTATCGAGGTGATGGGACGCAACGCGGGCTTCCTCGCCCTCAACGGCGCTATCGCAAGCGGAGCCGAAGCGGCTATAATACCGGAGATTTCGACCGAGGTCGACCAACTTGCCGAACTAATCCAAAACGGCTTCCGAAAGAGCAAAAACTCATCAATCGTGCTCGTGGCGGAGAGCCCGATCACAGGCGGAGCAATGGGACTGGCCGAGCGCGTGCGTAACGAGTATCCGCAGTACGACACACGTGTCACCATCCTCGGTCACCTCCAGCGAGGTGGCTCGCCCACGGCCCAGGACCGCATACTCGCGTCACGAATGGGCGCGGCGGCCGTCGACGCCCTGCTCGAGGGACAACGCAACGTGATGATTGGCGACCGCAACGACGAAATCGTCTACGTCCCCTTCAACAAAGCCATCAAAAACGACAAGCCCATCGACCGCGAGCTACTCAACACCCTCCGCCGCCTCTCCATCTAACACCCCTCCATATTCTAAACAACAGCCGGCCGGGGTGCTCCCGGCCGGCTGTTTTGGCTATTGCGGCAGGCGGAGCGATGTCACCAGGTCGTCAACCGTGTTCCGCGCCACAGTGCGGCCCGCCGGTGGCTCCAGATAGCGACGATAGAACGCGTCGCGCTCCTCAAGGCGAGGGTCCTCGCCGCCCATCACCACGGTTTCGATAAAGTCGCGTATCTCATATTCGTCCTTGCCGATATACAGATGGCTGAACGCCTCGCGCGATAGCGCCGTTTGCCCGACAAGGAAGTGCTCGATGTCACGCGAGATATACATCACCGGCTTGTGGGTGTAATAATACTCTACCACAAACGACGCGCAGTCGTGCACCATAGCGTCGCTGCTCATAAACAGGTCGACGTACTCTCCCGTCTCGAGCTGCGTGTTCTCCATCTCTGCCCATTGGCGATAGTAGGCGTCGGTGCGCTCGCGACCCCACTCGGGATGATTGTAGAGCTCGGTCATAAGCCGCGGATGTGGCTTGAAGGCTATTTGCAGAAATTCCTTGTAGCGCTGCGCCATATCGAGCATGAAATGAGCTGTCCACAGGAAGTTGGCGCGCGGCAGCTGCCCGAACTTGTCGACAAACGAGAAATGTGGAGCCCATATCAGTCGTTTGCGGTCGCGCCCGTCGTCAATCTTCTTCCACGGGTCACGGCCACGCCACGCGGCAAAGTCGTCGCCGTTGGGATGTCCCACCACACGCACGTTCCGTCCCTTGTTCCACGCCGTGGCCCGCGCCTCGCGCAGGTGTTCCTCACACGCGTAATACAGGCGCCACGCCAGATTGTGGAAGTGGAAGTCGTAGTTAAACTTGCCGTTGCCGGTCATGAACGAATAGGGATAGAACGCCACCAGACGGTCGTAGAACGCCATGCAGTCGTGCTCCGGCGTGAGCAGGTGCTCGTAGGGCTGTGGATAGAACACAATATCGGGGTCGAGCTGTCCTTTCACGTCGTACGGCGGCTCGGAGGAGTCCACATCGTAGTCGACGTACGCAATCTGTCGCTTATCAAAATAGTCGCGCAGTGCCGCCAGGTCGCGGCGCTTTATATCGTCGTCATAGTCGATGGGCGGCGACAGCACTATCGTGGCCGTAAACCGTTCGTCGGCCGCCAGCGCCTCATACAGGTGCTGATATTTCCACAGCGGCACGCTGAAAGCGAAAAACACCACGCGCGCATGGCCGCGACGCGCCACCTGCTCGACGCGACGCCTGTGCACACCCTCGATGGCGCGATACTGCCACAGGTGCAGATACAGGTAGCGCGCGCCTTTGCTCACAAATCGGGTAAGACTGTTGCTCATTTTCTTTACGGTATTGTCTTTGGCAATGTACTGCCGCGGTGCAGCACACGGCCGGTGCTGTCGGTAACGAATATGGCGGGGAGCGACTCGATGTGCAACGACTTGAACGACGGCGTAGCCATGCCGGTAGGCGCCCACACGTGGTGCCACTGCTTCATGCTCTCGAGACGCGCCGTAGGACGCCACGCCTGAGTGTCGGCCTCCATATAGATGCTCACCACGCGCAGCCGGCGGTTGCTCTCGCGCAGCGCGTTGATGCCATTCACCATCGGCTCGCGACCCGTGAGCCACGCAGTGTTCCAGAACAGCATCAGTGTGTAGCCGTTGTCGTTGGTTTTGATCACCTCCTGCTCGTCGCTCATGTTCCACACCTCAAGGTTCTTGATGATATTGGTCGACGGCGACGTGTTCACCGACTTATACGCCGCTACGGTGGCCACGAGCTCGTCGGGCCGGGCTGCGCGGTTGATTTTGTCGAGCAGCGCCATGGTGGCGCGTGCGTCGGCCGGGTAGTAGTCGACGAGCGCAAGCAGCGTCGACGCCACGTCGGCTGGATGGGCGGCCACATATTTCTCTATCTCGGCGTTGAGCTTCGAGCGGTCGTCGCTTTGAAGCATAGCGGTGTGCGCCGCGCGCCATTTCAGCCACTGCTCGCACGCATCGTTGCCGCTCACCTCCAGGCTGTAAGGCCGCGACACCTCGCCCTTGAGCTCCAATTTGTCGCCGGGCTCGGCGGCAAGCAGGGTCAGCAACCGTGTCTCGCCGGTGTACACCGCTATCAGGGTCATGCCAGCGCACTCACCCGCAGCCTTAAAGCGGTCGCCCTCGGCCACCACGCGCTGCTCGCTCACGCTGCCTGACGCGTCCACCCACACCAGGCGCAGATGTCCGCCCTGCAAGCCCTTGAGGTTGCCCTCCAACTTCCAGCCCGAGCTGGAACACGAAGCCAACAGAAGCAACACCAGCGCGCTCATTATCTCATTGAATATAAACTTCTTTCTCATCGCTATAGTCTGATAACAAAAAAGGCTTCAAGCGGCATTTTGACGCACTCGAAGCCCGGTTGTAGATTGATTGTGGGTAGAGATGGATTCGAACCACCGAAGCGATGACGCAGCAGATTTACAGTCTGCCCCATTTGGCCACTCTGGAATCTACCCTTTCAGCCGTTTTGCGCTGCAAAGGTAAGCACTTTTTCACAATCCACCAAACTTTTCCGCATATTTATTTTCGCAACCGCCTTTTACCCTCTTTATTTCATCAGTTTCCCGCTTAATAATTCGATAAATTATCGCTTGCAAATTCGTCCAATTCGTTAAATTTGTAGTTTAAAGACCAGTATTCCACCCTTAAAAAAGTTGTTTCAAGTTGTTTATTAGTTGTTATAAGTTGTTGTTTTATAACGCCCGCTACCCCGTCCGCAAATCCGACCGCAAATCAGCGGTTTAAAAACCAACCGCCCAAAATTTCTAATTCCTAATTCCTGATTTCTAATTAAAAATGTGTATCTTTGCGGTTTGAAACTGCTAATGATTACGACAAATGCTCCGTAAAATAGCGAAATATAGCTGTTTAATGCTTGCGACGGTTATTATGCTCATAACTGCCGCGTGCGCCAACACTGGCTCGCCGGAAGGCGGACCGCGCGACTATTCCCACCCCGTGATGGTGCGGTGTAAACCTGCGCCGGGCACACTCAATTTCAAGGGCAACAAGGTGGAAATCACCTTCGACGAGAACGTCAACCTCAAGGACCAGCACAAGCGCGTAATCATCTCGCCGGCAAGCACTGAGCCGCCGGTAATCAAATGCCTGGGAAAGAAAATCGTGGTCGAATTCCGCGACACTTTGCGCGCCAACACCACCTACGTGCTCGATTTCTCCGACGCCGTCGAGGACAACAACGAGGGCAACGTGCTCGACGACTTCGCAGTAGCATTCTCCACCGGCGATGAGCTCGACTCGCTGCGCATCAGCGGAATGGTGCTGCGAGCAGCCGACCTCGAGCCTATGCAGCACATGCTGGTGGGCATACACAGCAATCTCGACGACAGCGCTTTCACAAAACTGCCCTTCTACCGCGTAACACGCACCAACGACCGTGGCGAGTTCACCCTCAAGGGTCTCAAAGCCGGACGATACCGCATTTACGCGCTCAACGACGTAGACGGCAACTACACCTACGTCCGCACCGAGGACTGCGCTTGGCTCGACGAGATTATCGTGCCTTCCACTTCCACCTACGCCTCAAGCGACACCACCTTCACCTTCGACCACCGGGTCGACACCGTCAAGGCCGCCACACACATCGAATACCTGCCCAACAACCTCCTGCTGTCGATGTTCAACGAACAATACTACTCGCTATATCTGCGGCAAAGCAGCCGACCCGCCGACAACCGCATCCAGCTCCTCTTCTCCGGTCCCTCGCCGGAGCTGCCGCGCCTCACGGTGCTACGCCCAACGCCCACACGAGCCGACTGGTTCTCGCTCGAGCAACGTTCCTCGCGCGACTCGCTCGTCTATTGGCTCACCGACTCCACTCTCATCAAGAGCGACAGCCTGCTCGTCAGGGTTGACCACCTAATGACCGACTCACTCGAACGGCTCTCATGGAAACAGGACACGCTCAACTTCGTCTTCCACAAGTCGAACGCGCAACTAAAGCAGGAGGCCGACGAAGCAAAGGAACATCATAAGCGACTGAAGGATATGGAAAAACTGCGACAACGGCGCGAGAAACTGCTGGCTGAAGGCAAACCAACCGACGAGGTGGACGACGAGTTGCACCTACTCCACCTTGCCGACAGCGTTAAGCCGCCGGTAATCAAGCTGGAAATGAACAAACCACCCTTGGGCATCGACGACTCGCTCTTCGTCAAAGCTCCAACGCCCATCTTAAGCATCGACCCGACGCTGGTACATCTGCAGCAATTCAACGCCACCGATAGCCTTTGGCACGACCTCACCATACCGGCTATGCAGCGCGCCGCCTCCACATCACTACAGCGATGGGTGCTGCCCGTCAGGCTCAACGGCGGCGAACAATACCGCTTCACCCTCGACGAAGGCGCCGTCACCAGCATCTACCACATCCCCAACGACAGCACTACGCTCGATCTCAAAGTGAGATCAGAAGACGACTACTCCAACCTCTTCTTCGACATCAAAGGGCTAAACGGACAGACGGCTTTTGTCGAACTGCTCGACGGCTCCGACAAACCGATACGACAAATCCCGGTTGATGACGGCGGCAAAGTGACAATCCTCCACATCGACGCCGGAACTTACTACGCCCGACTCATCCTCGACCGCAACAACAACGGCAAATGGGACACCGGCAACTACTCCGAATACCGGCAACCCGAGGATGTGTTCTACTACCCGGGCAAACTCAAACTCCGCAAAAACTGGGACGTGGAACAAACATGGGACCTATACGCCACCGCCGTCAACCTCCAGAAGAGCGACGACATCAAGCGAAACAAGCCCGAAAACCGACAAGGACCGCTCGAACGTAAGGGGAACAACAAAAAGAAAAAGAACGGCACCGACGACGAGGATGAGGAAGAATTCGGAACCGGTTTCGGCGGACGGCGACAAGGCACCTACAGCGGCGACAAATACCGCGACGCCACCGGAATGTAATAACAAACAAGTAACGAGTAACGAGTAACAAAATAAGTCCACTTATGAAAATAAACGGAATTTTAACATTCGCTCTGATAATGGTGACGACGCTTCTCGCCACCGGCACCGCTTGCTCGCGCAAAACTGTCGACCCAACGTCAGGCAACTCTACATCTACAACAATGGAAACGAATAAGAAAACGCCGGCTCCGGGCGCTACCCTCACCTACTACGAGTATCAACTCAACACTATGCGCTGGCCACCTAACCACTATGTGCTCGAGGCTAAAGAGGGCGGCGGCGCCACGCTCTTCGCCTGCGGATGGTGGAAGGATCGCAGCTTCTGCGACACCGTCGATGTCGACAACGAAGTGCTCAACCGCGTGGCTCAACTCGTACTCAAACACGGAATGCTCGACTATGGCATCTACTCACCGCCTGCCGGCGATAGAATTCTCGACGGATACCAGTGGTGGCAAACAATACGCTTCAGCGACAAAACGCGTAACTCAGCCCGAGGCAACAATGCCTCGCCCGGATCCGAGGGCTTCAACGAAGTCCACCGCTACCTCGACAGCATCGCCGCCGCACGCGGTGCCCAATGGAAACCCTACAACCGCGAACGGTAACACTACAACGAGTAACGTGTAACGAGTAACAAATAACGATGATGAAAAAAATTGCGATTTTATTAGTGATGATAATGGTAGCGCTCTCGGCATCAGCAGTGCTCAAAGAGCGCGACCTGGCAAGAACCCTCGACGTGTTGCAAGCCGAGCTCGAACACGCCTACACCGAGCAACAGGCGCAGCTCAAACTCTACGAGCAGTACACCAAGGCGCAACACAAGCAACTGGTGGAAACTATGCAACGCATCGACCAAATCTCAATCATACTATACTCGCAACGCGCCGACTTCACCTTCGACATGGCATACGCATGCCAGCAGGCGAGCGACCTCTATCGCAACAATCGCATCCAAGCCCTGCCCTACAAGCGAATAATAGCCATGCTGCAAAGCGAAATTCAGCGTCACGACAGCCTCGTGGTTGTGCTGCGCAACATCTCGCCGGCTATCGACAATAAGCTGAACGACAGCATTACCGCCGTCGACAGCCTCATCATCGACCTCAAGGAGAAAGTCCCGGCTAAAGCCGACCTCTTCACGCTCAACGAGCATCAGCAGCAACAACGTGAAAAATGCCTCTTCTTCGCTCTCGCCATTCGCGACAATCTCGCCGTGCTTATCGACCGTATAGTCGAGGACCAACACTACTACGACCTCGTCACCACCAAGCTCAAAAGCCTCAACGATTACGCCATGCTGCGATACGACGAGCTGCGACGCAGCATTTTCGAGAACGGAGGACAGAACTATTTCACCGTTCTTTCACAGTTACCCGAGGCTATGGAGGTCTCAAAAATGGAGGTTAAGGACAAATATAACAACCTCACCACCAAGAGCGACGGACGACGTGTCGACAGCGACTGGCGAGGTCCGGTCATCATCGGCACTTCTGTCTTCGTTCTCTTCTACATAGCCGTGGCATGGCTGGTGAGCTTCCTCATCCTGCGTTTCATCCTGCCAAAGCGATGGCGAGAAAATCTCACTTACCGCTCCAAGCGACACATGATAGGTCTCGCTTGCGGCGTCTTCCTCTTCCTTATCGCCATCACCATCGTCAAGACGTTTATCTACAACAACTTCATCGCCATGGCTATAGGGTTCATCATCAGTTTCGCATGGCTTATCCTCGCCATTCTGGTGTCGCTGCTCATCCGCCTGCAAGGCAAGCAACTCTACAGCACCGCCGCGGCCTACACGCCGTTCCTGCTCATGGCTTTCATCGTAATCGTCTTCCGCATAGTCTTTATTCCCACCAATGTGGTCAACCTAATCTATCCGCCCATCCTCTTCGTCTTCACCATCTGGCAATACGTGGTGGTGAAACGACGCAAGGGAAAGCTCGCCGAGAGCGATATGATTTTCTCCGTAATCTCGCTCGTGGTAATGGTGGTGGGATGCGTCCTCGCTTGGTTGGGATACACGCTGCTCGCCGTCGAAATCATGATATGGTGGTCGTTCCAGCTCGCGTTTATTCAAACCATTATCTGCCTCTACGACCTACTACAGCTCTACGAGAGCCGATTTATCCTCAAGAGCATCAAAGCGGTCGAGGCTAAAAAGGCCGAGAATGCCAAGCAACCCAAGAGCCATAAAGCAAAGAACGTGAAGCCCGAGAGCGACGAGGAGAAGGCTAAAGCGCTACTCGAGCGAGCCGCAAAGGGCGAGTTTATCACCAAAACTTACTTCTACGACTTCCTGTATAAGGCCGCGTTGCCCGTGGCGGCCCTGCTCAGCGTGCTGCTCAGCGTCGACTACGCCGCCAACATGTTCGACATGCGGGAAATCTTCATCAAAATCTTCCTCTACAACTTCATCGACAAGGAGGGTGTCCTACAACTCTCGCTCTATAAGGTCGTGCTCGTAGGTATCTTGTTCTTCCTCTTCCGCTATCTCAACTATGCCCTGCACGCTTTCTATCGCCACTATATGCTCAGCCGAAACGGCAACGACGTGAACTACCGCGGCAACTTCACACTGGCCAACAATATCATCACCATCGGCACTTGGGGAGCCTACTTCATCATCGCACTCATTATGCTGCACGTGCCTAAGAGTGGCATCTCGCTCATTACTGCCGGTCTGGCTACCGGTCTCGGTTTCGCGATGAAGGACGTGCTCGAGAACTTCATCTATGGTCTCAGCCTTATGAGCGGACGTGTGCGTGTGGGCGACTACATCGAGTGCGACGGCATCTTGGGTAAGGTGGAACGTATCACTTACCAGTCGACGCAAATCATCACTCTCGACGGCAGTGTGATCGCTTTCCTCAACACGCAGCTGTTCAACAAAAACTTCAAGAACCTCACACGTAACCATAGTTACGAGTTGGTGAAGGTGCCTATCGGCGTCGCCTACGGCGCCGATGTCAACGTCGTGCGCGAAATGTTGCTCAACGACCTCAACAAGCTCCCCATAGTCAAAGCCGGACGACCAATCATTCGTAAGAAAAGCGGATTCCAAGTGCGATTCAGGGGATTTGGCGACAATTCGGTCGACCTCGATGTCGTGTTCTGGGTGCTCGTCGAGGAGAAAATACAATTCGAGGCAACCGTCAAGGAGACTATCTACAACACTCTGCAGCGACAGAAGATCGAAATACCATTCCCGCAGCGCGACGTCTACATCCGACAAATGACCGCTCCCACTCCGGCACCGATGCCCGCCATCAATCCGGAGCCTGAGCCCGAACCACAGCCAAAAAAGTAGACCAAACAACTTTGTCGCTATAATATACCACCGCAAATTTTAAATTTTTTATTTATAATTTTTAATTTAATCGGTCGATAAAATAGCGGGAAATGTCTATATTTGTTGCAACTAACAGGCGCGATTTATACTTTTGCGCCAAAATTATTACAAAAGTTACAAATATATTACAGCAAATGCGACTATTCAAACATAGCTTTATCGGGGCTCTTGTAGCTCTATTTGCGCTTTTGGGCTTCAACGCCGGCGCTGCCACCATCAATGGTATCGTAATCGACAGCAGCGACTCCACAGGAATGATTCAAGCCACGGTCAAGCTCCTCAGAGCCAATAAGGATAGCACCTACATCAAAGGCACTTCCACCGACATGAACGGCGTTTTTGACCTAAAAGGAGTCAAAGAGGGTAAATATGTGCTCAAATTCAGCTATATCGGTTATAACGACCTCACTGTCAAAGTGAACGTCGGCTCCGACGGACGAGACGTCAACCTGGGGGTGCTCGAGATGACACCAAACACCGTCATGCTCAACGAGGCCGTGGTCGTGGGAGTAAAAACTCCCATCACCGTTAAGGAGGACACCATAGAGTATAACGCCGACACCTACGCCACACAGGCCAACGCCGTGGTCGAAGACCTACTTAAGCGACTGCCCGGTGTCGAGGTCAGCAGCGACGGCAAAATCACCACCAACGGAAAGGAAGTGTCGAAAATCCTCATCGACGGC
>JAFVDY010000124.1 GCA_017478265.1 Muribaculaceae bacterium
AGAGCATCACCAAGGGCAAAACCCGCGGCGAGAAAACGCTGGTGTCGGTACAGTACAAGAACGGCAAACACGACAGCTGGGTGGTCGCACCCGGCGGCAAAGTGGTGGACGGCGGAATCACCACAGGCGAGAATCTGTCAGACCTTATCGGCAAAGAACTGTCAGAGAAAGTGATGTCGCTGGACGAGAACGGCTCTATCTCGGGTGATGGTCTACGCATCGGCGGCGAGGGCATGAAAGGCTTCTATGACCAGATATTGCCGAGGTTTATGGACAAGTACGGCAAGAAGTGGGGTGTGAAGACGGGTGAGGTTGAGTTGTCGACACCCGGTCGCGAGGTGATGCACTCTGTGGATGTGACCGGTGCTATGAAGCGCAGCGTTCTGAGCGAAGGTCAGCCTCTGTTCCAACGTGAGCCGGCTGGTAACGGTGAACGAGTAAAGGGTAATGATATTGCCATTGACGATCGTGTGGCTCAACGTGAATATTTGTTGAGTGACAATTATGTTGCTTCGCTTACTGGAGATGAGTTTGCCAAGAGTGACGAGCCGCTGACTGAAAGAGTGGCACAGTTCTATGCCGAGAACTATGGCGGCGAGGTTGAGCGAGAGGGCGTTGGTGTTGTCGTTTTGGACAAACGTGGTGTAAAGGATAGTATTTCACATGGTGTAGGACGTAATAAAGCAGCGGCATTTGCAGCTGTGCCAGATATTATTCGTGATGGCGTACTGGTTGACCAAAAGAAGAATTGGAAAAACCGCAATTACGATAGTTATACACTCGCGGCACCAGTTGAAATAGCAGGAGAAGGCTTTGTTGGCGTTGCTATAGTTACAAGAGGGCATGGAACAAATATCAATAAGTTCTACCTTCATGAAGTAGTGCTACAAAAAAATCTCCATGATGAGAGCATCAAGACCGACACTAAAGCGGACTCTCATCGTGGAGACGTTGCAAAGGTACTAAGAGAAATTGTAACCGCCAAAGAAAATTCGGGAAATAATTCGGAAACTATCGTAAATGGTGGTGTTGAGACGTACACGGCGGGCGGTGGCGTTGATTTGGGTAAATTAGATGAGCGTCAGCGTGAGCAGGTGCGTAGCGCGGCGTTCAAGGATTGGTTCGGCGACTGGGAGAAAGCGGCGAAGCTTGCACAAATCAACCAATTAGAAGCGCTATCGCTTACCGAAGAAAATTACACCGATGATGAAATAGAAAATGTTTACAAATCATTGCCAAATGGTGTGAATAAGCATGATGGGCGAGTTGTTGAGTTTGTAAATAAGTCGTTAGGCAAGATCTTAAATCATAAAGGATTTGATTATAAGTTGGTGGTACCGAGACTTAAAGACATATACGACAATTCTATCCCAATTATTTCAGAGAAGGAAGAGATAAAAGAAGGCCACAAAGTTCACAGTAATTTTGAAGGTTATCACCATTATTTGGGTAAGGTCTCGTTGGGTGAAGCTGAATACTATGTTCGCATAACCGTTCAAGAGCTTCACACGAATCCATCAAAGAAAAAGGCTGAGGGTTTTACGCCTAACCAGTTTCATTCAGCTCATATAAGTGACGTTCAAATTTATAGTGCCGGTCAACGTCCCGTAAACTCCCAGATTATTAACAGGGCAACAGACAACGCTACCGGCACTAAAATCGATGCAAAATTACAACAATTTCTTGAATCGGCAAGAGAATCGGCGAAAAATTCGTCGAAAGTTGTTGATGAGAACGGTGTGCCTCTGGTTGTGTATCATCAGACGAACAACAAGCAGTACGTCAGTCGTAGCACCGGTCGTAAGTGGGACGACCTTGACTGGCGCGAACGTGACGAGTGGGAAAACAGGAGCGACGAGGAGTGGAACGACGAGTGGGTAGAGGAAGATTTCTACACGTTCGACAACCGTTACGGTCGTCAAAGTATCGAATATCCGGCGTTCTTTGTCTCTCCCGTATACGACGGGTATCATGAATATGGCAATCGTACAATAGCTGTATATCTGAACATCAAGAATCCGGCGATAGATCCCGAGATACCAGAAGCCGGCGTGACGAACACAGCGGGTCGTGACGCTATGGAGGCGTTGATTGCGCAGGGTTATGACGGCGTAATCCGCACCGAGAACGGTGTGCCGTATGAGTATATCGCGTTCCGTCCGGAGCAGATAAAGAGCGCTGACGAGAACGTTGGCACGTTCGACGACGGCAATCCGGATATCCGTTATCGTGACGGAGCGGAGAGCGGGCTGTTGCGAGACGACGCGGCGGCGCTGGGTGCGGCCCGCGAGCGCGTGCTGGAGTTGGCGGAGCGTCTGGGGCTGGATGTGGTGATAGTAGACGACATGAGCGCTGATGAGCGGCGTAGGCTGACTGAGCGTCAGCGTCGCGCCCGCGGCATGTACGGCATGAGCAGCGGCCGGGTGTACGTGAACCTGGGCAATCACCGTACGGCGGAGGACGCGCTGTTGACGGCGTTGCACGAGGGCGTTGCTCACCATGGTTTGCGCGCGTTGTTTGGCGAGCGTTTCGACGCTATGCTCGAGCAGGTGTACCGCGAGGCGTCGCCCGAGACGCGTGCCGCCATCGACGAGAAGTTGTCGGCTATCAGAGAGGAGAGAGCGAGACAACAAGGCGGGTCGTTGACGTCGGGTGAGGAGCGCGCGGCGCTGCTCGAGGCCGTCGACGAGACGTTGGCCGACGTGGCCGAGGACATGGGTCGTAACGACGAGTTCAGTAGGCCGTGGTACCGTCAGCTGTGGGAGAGCGTGAAGCAAGCGTTGCGTGATGTGGCTCGCGCCGTGGGCTTGCGCCATGAGCTGAGCGAAGGCGAGCTACGCTATATGCTGTGGAGCAGCTACCACAACCTTGAGCGCGAGGCCGCGCGTAAAGGCCGGACTATAGCGCAGGCGCAGGACATTGCGGCTCGCGAGCGCTACGGCGTAGCCCAGCGCGACGAGCAGTGGCGAGAGAAGGGCATCGCAATCAAATCAATCGATTGGAAAACTTATAATTACAATCTTGATACGCCTCGAAGTGATGAAGAATTGAAAGAGTATATTGTATCTCTCAAGCGGCAACTGCAATTGTCAAACACTATTCAGACAATAAACAGCGCTGATGTGATATACGGTTTAAAAGATTTTATCGAAGAAGGACTGTATAAAAGTCTTTTGAAATCGTTTAGCAATTCTAAAGTTCGTGGGGGGTATGATGAAATGACGGGGTCGGTGTTTATTTTTACAGACAGAATAAATACATACCGTCTTATAGGGCATAGTATAGCTCATGAAGTCGGGCACCATGCATACGAACAGCTGTCAATCGCAAATAAGGAGGCACGGGCGTTGGAGGCGCTTGAGTGGCTTAAGGGTAAAGTTGCAGATAGAGAAGAATTAGAGAAAAATCTTAGTCATTATAAAAAAGAAGAGTTGCCATCTGAGTCTACAGCAAGAGTGTTGGCTTACCTTTACGATGAATATGGCTTTGAAAATATGTTTAACCCGGTTGTGGTAGATAATGAAAATGTTCGTAAATTTGTAGCCGAATTATCAAAATTTTATAATAATGGAAGCAAACAAGAAAACAATAACGCTATCGGGAGAAGACGAGATAGTGCATATACATCGAGGGGAGTACGACCCGCAAGCGGCGAAGGAACTGCGGCAAGCGCTGGTGAAAGCAGGCCTAATGGATCCGGAAGAAGCGAAAACGTTGGGCAAGATGGACGAAGAGAAGAAGGGTCAAGCCCGATAGGCGAGGACATTCGCTATCGCGATGGCGCGGGCGATGAGCGTTACGAGGTAGACGATCGTGCCCGCGAGGGCGACGTGGTGCGTGGTGTGAACTTGGATGCCGCGGGCAATGTGACAGCCTCGTGGCAAGGTGTGGTGCGTCGCGTGTTTGATAACGGCGCTATCGAGTTGGACGGCGGCGTGCAGTACAGTCGTCGCATGTTGGACGTATACTTTGGCCGCGCCTCGGCCCCGTCGCGCGGCGCTCACAGTGTGTTGACCTCCATCGAGCGCGGCGGCAAGACGGTGGTGTCGCAAGAGGCATACGACAGTATGCCCGAGGTAGAGCCGGCGGTAGGTGTCGACAGCTACGACGGCGAGGCGGTAGGCGAGAGCGAGGCCGCTACTCGCGAGGAGCGTGAGGAGTTGGTGGACGCGTTGTCGAGTTGGCCTGTTCGCGGCTATAGCGAGGCCTTGGTTGACGCGTTGGCTCGCGAGGCGTCAGACCACAGAGAGAACGTTGAGGCTCGCCGTTCGGCGTTGCACGAGATCAGCAAAGAGCTGCACTCGTGGCGTGAGCGTGCGGCTCGTGTTCAGCGCGAGTTTGACCGGGCGACGGTAGACCGCCTGGTGTCGTTGGCCCGTGCGATGCTGACGGCCAACGCGTTGAACGGTTTGACCCGCGGCGAGGTGAAGCGTCTGTTGAGCGTGATTAACCGCAGCGTGGGCGCGAAAGACCTGACCGAGGCTGTGAACACCGTAGCCGCCGTGTGTCAGCTGATTAGGCTCCAGTTGATGTTTCTTGCGAAGAGGAAGCGTAGCTGGCGCGCGATGATGGTGCCGTCGGGCGATTGCAATTCGAAGTCGCGTTCGAGCAGGCGTTGCGCGGCGTCGCGCGCTTCTTGCAGAACGATGCCGTCGGCGGCAAGGTTGGCGATTTTGAGGTTGAACGCTATTCCGCTTTGCTGAGTGCCCTCGATGTCGCCAGGTCCGCGCAGTTTCATGTCCTCCTCGGCGACTATAAATCCGTCGTTGGTTTTTGTCATTACCTCTAGTCTGTGGCGTGTCTCCTTCGAGAGTTGATATTTCGTCATAAGAATGCAATAGCTTTGGTCGGCACCGCGGCCTACTCGTCCGCGCAGCTGATGCAACTGCGATAGGCCGAATCGCTCAGCATTCTCAATCACCATCACGCTGGCGTTGGGCACGTTGACGCCCACTTCAATAACAGTGGTCGCCACAAGGATGTGCGCTTTGTGGCTTACAAAGAGTTCCATCTGGTGTTCCTTCTCGGCAGGTTTCATCTTGCCGTGCACCATCACGGTGGTGTAGTGCGGGAACGTTTCCTTTACGATTTCGAAGCCTTCTTCGAGCGCTTTGAGGTCGAGTTTCTCGTTTTCCTCGATTAGGGGATAGACGATGTAGCACTGCCGTCCTTTGCGCAATTCTTGTCCGACGAAGTGGTACATGTTCTCTCGATCTTTCTCGTATCGCATCACGGTGGTGACGCGCTTGCGGCCCGGTGGCAGCTCGTCAATCACGCTAACGTCAAGGTCGCCATAAACGGTCATGGCGAGCGTACGCGGAATGGGCGTGGCTGTCATCACCAGCACATGGGGCGGTGTAGAGTTTTTCTTCCACAGCTTGGCGCGTTGCGCCACGCCGAAGCGGTGTTGCTCGTCGATCATCGCCATACCCAGATTGGCAAACTGAACGGTGTCCTCAATCAGGGCGTGAGTGCCGATAAGGATATTGATTGTACCATCAAGGAGTCCGGCATGAATCTCGTCGCGCGCCTTCTTGCGTGTAGAGCCTGTGAGCAGCGCGACCTTCACGCCTACGCCGCGCGCCATTTCGCTTATCGACTCGAAGTGTTGAGTGGCCAGGATCTCGGTAGGCGCCATTATGCACGCCTGATAGCCGTTGTCGACCGCAAGGAGCATCGACAGGAATGCGACAATGGTCTTGCCGCTGCCCACGTCGCCTTGCAGCAGTCGGTTCATCATCTTGCCTCCCGCGGTGTCGCGTCGGATTTCGCGAATCACGCGTTTCTGTGCTCCGGTGAGCGGGAATTGCAGATAATTGTTGTAGAACCCGTTAAAATATTTGCCGACTGTTGGGAAAATAAATCCCGGCACTTGCGCGTTGCGCCCTTTGATATATTTCAGGATATTGAGTTGGAGGAAGTATAGTTCCTCAAACTTCAATCTCCGTTGCGCCGCTTGCAGTGTGACTATGTCCTTTGGCTTGTGAATGTTGACTAACGCGTCGCGCAGCGAGATCAGTCCATGCTCGGCTATAACCGATTGCGGCAACGTCTCGGCAATCTGCTGCACCTGTGCACTCTCGACGAGGGTTGCGAAGATTCGTTGCAGCGCCCGCTGCGAGAAGGAACGGTTATGGAGCTTCTCGGTCATGGTGTAAACACCCACGAGTCCACCGGATTGTGTCATCTCCGGCTTGTAGACGTCAACCTCGGGGTGGACGAAGCTATAAGTGAGATTGTAACTAGTGGGTTTGCCGAAAAGGATATACTCAACCCCGGTGTGGTAACTCTCTTGAATCGATTTCACGCGATTGAACCAGACCACCTCCACTGTGCCGGTGCCGTCGGTAAAGAGCGCTTTGAGCCTCCGTTTCGCACCCTCGCCTTGTGTGATAAAATTAATGAATCGCCCTTTGAGTTGCATATATGGCATATCGCCGTCGATTTCGGCAATTCGATGAATTGTGCTGCGGTCGATGTATCGAAATGGGAAATAATAAAGCAAATCGTAGTAAGTGGCGATATTCAATTCCTTCGCCAGCAGTTCGGCGCGCTTAGGCCCTACTCCTTTGAGGTATTTAATGTCGAGGCGTGAGAGTTGTTCAATAGTGGTCATGCGTGATTGTCAAGAATGTATTGAGCTACGATTAGGTCGATGGGGTGTGTAATTTTTATATTCGTGGTTTCGCCGTCGATGAGCGAGACCGGTGTTCCGCCGTGTTCCACCACCGAGGCGTCGTCGGTAAACAGTGGCGAGAACTCCGAGTTGTAAGCCTCGCGTAGCAAACGGGCGTTGAAGGCTTGAGGCGTCTGCACGGCTCGAAGACTGCTGCGCAACAGTTGGCGCGAGCAACCGTCGGAGCCGATTTGTCGCACACTGTCGGTAACATCAATCACCGGTATCGCCGTACCTCGCTCAGCGGCAACAGTGTATGCCCTGTTGAGCAAAGTGTCGCTTGCGAGCGGCCGTACGCCGTCGTGTACCGCAATCACGTCGCTGTCGCGGCAAGCGATTGATAGTAAACCGTTTTTTACCGATTGATAACGTGTATCTCCGCCGGCCACCACGCTATGGGGCACGGTAAAGTTGTGTTGGTGGCATAAGTTGCGCCACAACTCGAATTGCGCCGATGGCAAAACTACCGTGGCGACGGCGCCCGCGTTGACGAACTTCTCAATCGTGTGCATCAACACGGGCTTGCCGCCGAGCAGGCAGAATTGCTTTGGCAATGGTCCACCGAAACGGCTACCGCTGCCACCGGCAACTATGATTGCGTAACGTGCCACGTTCATAGGTTTTACTGATGTTGCGGACGTAGGAGGTCGTTAACGGTCTTAACGGGGTTGAATGTCTCAATAGGCACTTCAACCATCACTGTGTTCCAGTCGCTCATCGAGCCGTTCCACAAGCCCGGCAACTCGAGCGCTTTGATTTCGACACCGCCTTTCGACTTGAGCGAAATCAATCCCGTGTCCTTGTCGACAAACTTCTTGAGGTCAAACTTGTGACCTTTGTAGTCCTTAATGTAGCAAACGAGGTCGACGGGATTGAAGTGAGTGCCGCTGTTCATCATCTCAACGTTCTCCTTGTTCTCGGGGTCGATTTGTGCCGCCTCCAAGATTTGTGGCGAGAAGCTACCGTCGGGGTTACGCGTGATGTACGGTCCTCCGCCGGGCTCACCTTCGTTCTTCACCACGCCGCACACTCGCAACGGGCGATTGAGCTTCTTGTGCAGATACTCTGCCAGCGCTTTATCGTCCATAGCGGCAGTAGCATCGCTTGTGGTGCAGAGTCTCCCTTCTACAAAGGCGAGTATGCGCTTCAACTCGTCGTGCGAGGGATTGCCATCGAGCAGTTCCAAGTTGGCCGCTACCGCCTTTTGCAGGTCGACCAGGTAGCCGGCGATTATTTTTTTCCAGCGTACAGTGGTGTTGCGTAGCTTCATGGGCACCACATTGTCGATATTTTTAATGAAAATGACGTCGGCCTCACGTTCGTTGAGGTTTTCAATCAGAGCTCCGTGTCCGGCGGGACGGAATAGCAGATTGCCGTCGGAGTCGCGATAGAGAGAGTTGTCGATGTTGACCGCCACAGTATCGGTCGAGCTCTTCTGCTCGCTCATTGTCACGTTGTAAGTCACCCCCCACACGCGTTGCGCCATAGGCAGTTTCTCGTCGAGCAGTCGCTTGAATTCTTTGCGATGCTCAGGCGATACAGTGAAGTGAAGGTTGACATTACGTTTAGCGTCGGCAGCGTATTGTGCGCCTTCCTCAAGGTGCTCCTCAAGCGCTGTGTGCACCTTGCCTGCGGTAGCGCGGTGGAACTTGAGCAAACCCTTGGGCAGGAAGCCGTAGTTAAGCCCCTCTTTGTCGAGCATCGCGCGAGCTATTTCCACATATTTCTTCTGCTCTATCAGTTCTGAAATCTCGTTGCCATAGAGCTTTTTGCAAGCGCGATTCAGCGGCTCGTAGAAAGCGAAGCGCTGGATGTTGTCGAAATACTCTTTCTCGAATGCCGTTTCGGGTTCGGTGCGTCCGCTGGTGACGAAAGCGAAAATGTTCTTAAACATTCTGCTTGCTGCGCCCGAGGCTGGCACGAATTTCTCGATGGTGCCGCCTTCCTGTTGGAACGTGCGCCATGCTTTCAGATAGCGATTGCCTTCTTTCTCGTCGATAGCGACAATGCCGCTACCTAAAGTTGCCACCTGTTTCACCTCAAGCCAGGGGAAACCGGTCTCGAATCTCTTTAGTTGCTCGCCGAGGGTAGCTTCGCTAATTCCTTTGGCGGCAAGTAGTTGTTTGTCTTTTTCGTTTAGCATAATTGTATATTGTTTTAAGTTTATGTGTATCTAATCTTAGTTCAACACAAGCGGATTAGAATTCGCTGGTGAAGTGGAACTTGATTTTGGGAAAGTCTTGTTGCGCCATTTGCAGCACGTAGCTCGAGTCGGCGAGAAACACGTCGCGTCCCTCGGTGTCGAGTGCCATAAACTGATGTTTGCGATGTTTAAAGGCTTGCAATGCGTCGTCGTCGTCACTTTCGATCCAGCAGGCTTTATACAAGCTGATCGGTTCCCACTTGCATTGGGCGTTGTACTCGTGCAACAAGCGGTATTGAATCACCTCAAATTGGAGTTGTCCTACCGTGCCGATAATCTTGCGATTGTTAAACTGGTTGACAAACATCTGGGCCACGCCCTCGTCCATTAGCTGGTCGATGCCTTTGTTGAGTTGCTTGGTTTTCATAGGGTCAGTATTCTCGATATATTTGAACATCTCGGGCGAGAAACTCGGGAGGCCCTTGAAGTGCATCTGCTCTCCCTCGGTGAGCGTGTCGCCTATTTTGAACACGCCGCCACTGTCGGGCAGGCCGATAACGTCGCCTGGATAAGCCTCGTCGACTATATCCTTCTTTTGCGCCATAAACGCAGTGGGCGCCGAGAAACGGTACGTCTTGCCCGAGCGCACGTGCAGATAACTCGCGTTGCGACGGAAAATGCCGCTACACACCTTCACAAATGCGATGCAGCTGCGGTGATTGGGATCCATATTAGCTTGAATCTTGAACACAAAGCCGCTGAATTTCTCTTCCATGGGCTCCACCACTCGCTCGACGGCTTGCACCGGCTGTGGCGACGGAGCTATTTTGACAAAACAGTCGAGCAACTCCTTTACACCGAAGGTGTTGAGCGCCGAGCCGAAGAACACCGGCGCGACGTCGCCGGCGAGATAGTCGTCAACGTTGAGTTGTGGATAAACGCCGTCGATCAGCTCAATGTCGGCTCGCAGTTGGTCGGCATCGTCTGCTCCCACCTCTTTGTCGATAGCGGCATCATTGATGTCGTTAATCTCCACTCGCTCGGTGACGTGCTGTTTGTCGGGCTTAAACAGATCGAGACTATTCTCATAGATGTTATACACACCTTTGAATTTCGCTCCTATATTAATAGGCCACGACAGAGGCCTTACCGCAATCTGCAATTCCTGCTCAAGCTCGTCAAGAATATCGAACGGGTCGCGTCCCTCGCGGTCGAGCTTATTGACAAAAATGATTACCGGCGTGTTTCGCATGCGACACACCTCCATGAGCTTGCGTGTCTGCGCCTCGACGCCTTTCGCTACGTCAACCACTATAATAACGCTGTCGACAGCCGTAAGCGTGCGGTAAGTGTCTTCGGCAAAATCCTGGTGCCCC
>JAFVDY010000125.1 GCA_017478265.1 Muribaculaceae bacterium
ACAAAATTGTAATTTTCGATAAATACGACGACCCTTTTAAGGCTAATATAATAAAAGGTGTTCTCGAAAGCAACGGCATACCGGCCGGAGTGATGGACGATGGCCTCGCCAACACCATCATGAAAGGCATAAGCGCCGGGAGCGTAAGGCTCGTAGTGTTCGAACGCGACCTGCAACGTGCGCGAGAGATTGTGGAGAAAACACAAAGCAGCGAACTTGACGAATTTGAGAATACTTGAGAACTTTTGTAAAAAAAACTCCAAAAAAGTTGCACAATCCAAAAAATCTTGGTAAATTTGCCCAAAATTTGATAAGACAACTATTTAAACAACAACGATGGCTGACCGAAAAAAACTTACCGCAGAACTCAAGAAACACTTTGGTTTCGACACCTTTAAAGGCAATCAGGAACAAATAATGGAAAACCTGATTGACGGCAACGACACCTTCGTGCTTATGCCAACAGGTGGCGGCAAGTCGCTGTGCTATCAACTGCCATCGTTGATGATGGAAGGCACCGCGATTGTGATCTCGCCGCTCATAGCGCTAATGAAAAACCAAGTGGACGCCATGCGCAATTATAGCGAGGAGGACGGAGTTGCACATTTCCTCAACTCGTCGCTCTCGAGGCCCGCAATCGAACAAGTGAAAGAGGATATGCGGCAGGGCAAGACGCGCCTGCTTTACGTCGCGCCCGAGTCGCTCAACAAGCCCGAGAACGTCGAATTCTTGCGTACCGTAAAAATCTCGTTCTACGCGATTGACGAGGCGCACTGCATCAGCGAGTGGGGGCACGACTTCCGTCCGGAGTACAGCAATATACGGCCCACAATCGACACCATTGGCCGGCGTCCCTTCATCGCCCTCACCGCCACCGCCACCCCCAAGGTGCAACACGACATACAAAAGAACCTCGGCATCCTCGACGCTAAGGTGTTCAAATCGTCGTTCAACCGCCCCAACCTCTACTATGAAGTACGGCCTAAGACGCGCGACGTCGACAAAGACATCATTCGCTACATCAAGTCGATGGAAGGCAAATCGGGCATCATCTATTGCCTCAGCCGCAAGAAGGTTGAGGAGCTGGCTCAAACGCTACAGGTCAACAACATCAAGGCTCTCGCCTACCATGCCGGCATGGACAGCGCCACACGCAGCGCCAATCAGGACGCGTTCCTGCTTGAGGACGTCGACGTGATTGTCGCCACCATCGCCTTCGGCATGGGTATCGACAAGCCCGACGTGCGATATGTGATCCACTACGATATTCCCAAAAGCCTTGAGGGATACTATCAGGAGACCGGGCGTGCAGGACGCGACGGTGGTGAAGGACAATGCATCACCTTTTACTCGCGCAAAGACCTCGACAAGTTACACAAGTTCATACAAGGCAAACCCGTGGCCGAGCAGGAGATAGGCAAACAGTTGCTGCGCGAAACGGCCGGCTACGCCGAGTCGTCGGTATGCCGACGAAAGTCGCTTCTCCACTACTTCGGCGAGACCTACGAGAGCGACAACTGCGGCAACTGCGACAACTGTATCCATCCCAAGAAACGCATCAACGC
This sequence comes from Muribaculaceae bacterium, assembly GCA_017478265.1. GTDB lineage: Bacteria > Bacteroidota > Bacteroidia > Bacteroidales > Muribaculaceae > Sodaliphilus. Next base: position 1,566 of record JAFVDY010000125.1, read on the forward strand.
CACCGACGAGCTGCTCGATGTAATAGAAGTGGTTATAGCCATCAAAGAGAAATTCAAGGCCGAACACATCGTAAGCATTCTCACCGGCGAGGAAACCACCGACGTCAAAGGCTACCGACACGACAAGCTCGACCTGTTCGGTGCCCTAAAGGATAAAGATCCGGCATTTGTCAACGCTGTCGTAAGCCAAGGCGTAATAGCCGGGTACCTCGACCGCGACATCGAAAACTACGGCCTCATCAAAGTCACCGCCAAAGGACGACAATTTATCCTCGCGCCCGAACCTTTCACTGTGGTCGAAGACCAAAAGTTCGACGAGAACGAGGAAATCGAAATGCACGGCGGAACAAGTGCCATCGACCCCACCCTTTACAGCATCCTGCGCGATATGCGCAAGAAAGTGGCATCGCGACACAAACTACCGCCATACGTCATATTCCAAGACCCTTCGCTCGAAGCAATGGCTACCAACTATCCCATCACCATCGAGGAGCTGCAAAACATACCGGGCGTTGGCGCAGGCAAAGCTAAACGTTACGGTCAAGAGTTTGTCGACGTGATTCGCCGGCACGTCGAGGAGAACGAAATCGAACGACCGCTCGACATGAAGGTTCGCTCGGTAGCCGACAAGAGCAAGAGTAAAATCTCGCTCATTCAGGGCATCGACCGCAGAGTGTCGCTTGAAGCTATCGCCGAGGGCAAACACATCGACCTGCTTGATCTCATCACCGAAGTCGAATCTATCGTCTATAGCGGAATGAAAATCAATATCGACTACTTCATCGACGAATACATGGACGAGGAACACAAAGAGGATATCCTCGACTACTTCATCAACGAAAGCGAAACCGACGACATCGAAGTGGCGCAAGAAGAACTCGGCGACGAGTACACCGAGGAGGAAATACGTCTCATCCGCATCAAGTTCCTTAGCGAAATGGGCAACTGACGGCGAATTTTCCCCATTTTTCCTCGGCGAATTAAGCGAATTCTTATTCTCGCAACTTATAGCGACCATTCGGGCTGTTAGCCTGAATGGTCGCTATATTTCTACCTCTCAAAGTATTTTTCAGACAAAATATAAAATTTCATTGAAAAAATTTGCACATTTTTGTTATAGTTCGTAACTTTACACGCTATTTTTATTACAAACCGACAACAAAACCACCAACATGAACATAAGCCGACTACTACAATGTATAGGGACAGTATTCGCCCTATTACTGATTGCCGGAGGCAATAGCAGCTATGCCACCGACGCCTCGCAGTTGCGCATTTACATCAACCCGGGCCACGGCAGCTGGGGGCCTAACGACCGTCCGATGGCCACCATTCCCTACCCCAACCTGTCGTCGACCGGACGGCCCGACACCTGCGGTTTCTACGAGAGCAACACCAACCTCTGGAAAGCACAGAAACTCCGTCAGTGCCTCATCAACGCCGGAATGCTGCCACAAAACGTGGTGATGTCACGCAATTATAATGGACCTTACCCCTACGTGGCAGGAGCGGCCGATGCCGAAATCTACAACAAACCTCTCAGCGAGATATGCGAAGAGGCCGACGCAGGCAACTTCGATATGTTCTTCTCGATTCACAGCAACTCTACCACCGACGGGGCATTGACTAATTATTCACTCTACCTCTATCGTGGCACCGACGCCGCCGAATCGGTTGCCGGAAGCGAAGCCATGGCGCAAGCCATCTGGCCGCACGCCAGCGTAGGTGCCAACCAATTGGACTACGCCTCGCATTACACCGCTTCAGCCAACATCCGAGGCGACATCTCCTTCTACGGGTCGTCGAGCACAAGATACGGCTCGAAGGGCAATTACACCGGCTATCTCGGTGTGCTCAAGCACGGTGTGCCGGGCTTCCTCGCCGAAGGATATTTCCACACCTATCAACCGGCGCGACACCGAGCCTTAAACAAAGACTATTGCTACCAGGAGGGCGTGCGCTACTTCCGCGGAATTGCCTCCTACTTCGGACTCCCCGCCGAGTCCACCGGCTACATCATGGGAGCCGTCAAAGATCAAGCGCAAAGCGTCAACAACTCACTCTATACCTACCAAAGCGGCACACGCGCCGGCGACGAATACCTGCCCGTAATGGGCGCCGTTGTGAGCCTCTACAAGGACGGCAACCTCGTGGCCGATTACACCACCGACAACAAGTACAACGGCATCTTCGTTTTCGAAAACCTCCAGCCGGGACCCTACACTCTCAAAACCACAGCCAACGGCTACGCCGACAAAACCGAAACCGTCACCGTCACGGCCAACGCCACCGCCTCCCCCCTACTCTACCTCACCGCCGATACTTCCGCGCCGCGAGGTATATTTGCCTACGGACTCGACCTCACCGACAACGGCAACGACACATACACTTTCACGTTTACGCCCAACGTCAAGCCGCAAGCGGCGCGACTCGTCTTCTACGACAGCAACGGCAACCAAGTAGGGAATGGCTTAACGCTTACCAATGTAACATCAGGCGAGAACGTTTTCACTTTCAACAAGAGCCAACTACCGGGCTCAATGGCCGACGGCAATATGACTTGGGGCGTGGAACTGGAAGGTGAGCCAATCACTGCTTTCACCAAGCTGAACACCGACAACGCCGCGCAATGGACTTTCACACGAGCTTGTCCCATCGTCGACAACTCGCCCGAAAGCGACTACTTCGGACGCGTCTACGCCAGCGTTTGGGAGGGAATTTCTAATTCCGCCAACGGTATCTGGGCATACGCACCCGACTGGACTAGGCTGAATTCCTCGGTGTTCCGCAACTTCTACGATGTCTCGGGGGACGCTGTCACGCTGCGCACCAACTATCGACTGGGTATCGACTACACCGGCACGGTCTACATGAGCGAATACGGCGACCCTACAAGCGGCATCTTCCTCGTCTTCCCCGACCGCATAGTCAACAACCACAAATCGTTCAACTTCTTCAAAGGCACAAGAACAACAAGCGGATCCTACGCAGGTGTATGGAAAAGCGGAACTACCGAAATAGGCAGCTCAACCTCGGCGGTAAGTGTTGCCGGCACAGGTCCCGACACTAAACTGTATATGCTTATTGAGGACTTCGCCAACAACAAAAATGATGTAGCTGTCTACAATCTCGTCGATGCCACCTCCGGAGCATTTCAAACGACGTGGGCGAAAGCGCCATCAGCAATTTTAGATGTCAGCGGCAGCGGTACCACCAACTGCGGACAACTACACGCCGACGACAAGGGCGGCGTGTGGATCTCTCACTATAATAAATCAACCGCAGCCTCGGCTCTCGTCTACTCCAACGCCTCAGGCTCTGTAGTCTTCAACAGCAGCGCCATCTCCGCCACGCTCAATGGCACTCGCGGCGGAGGCTTCGCTGTCTCACCCGACAACAGTCGTCTCGCCATTGGCGACGCCGACGGTAACATCTGCCTCTACAACATCACATGGAGCGGAGCCACTCCCTCGCTCACCTTCATCAACAAATTCACAGGTGTCGACGTAAAAGACAACACCACTTCCTCCGGCACCAATCAGCAGCCGAACGGAATCTATCAGATGTCGTTCGACTGGGGAGGCAACCTTGTGGTTGGCGGCAAGGGTATAGGCATTTATTCCATCCCCACAGCTTCCAACATCACCGTGACGCCGGCAAAGAAACGGCTAACCGTCAACCATGCGCCTTCAAGAGTCTACTCCGCAGCCAATCTGCGTGTTTGCCTCGACCCGGGACATGGAGGCTTCACCTCCAACGACCGTAATATGGTTACTATCAACCATGCGCTGAACGATACTACAGGCTTCTACGAGAGCAACACCAACCTCTGGAAAATGCAAGGCGCGAGAATAGCTCTTTTCAACATGGGACTCCAACGCAACAACGTGGTGATGACTCGCTACCGCAACAGCACAGCACCCGGAAGCAACGACTACGACATCCCGCTGAGCGAGCGACGGGCAATCGCCGACCAAGGGAATTTCGACATCTTCGTATCTGTTCACTCCAACGCCTCGGGCGACTTCAACAGCAATGGCGAATTTGCCACGCTCGTCGAGAATGGTGTATACGGCAACTTCCCACTCTTCATCTATCGCGGCCGGACCGGCAAGCCGGCGCTTAGACATAGCGACGAGATGTCGGCCACTATTTGGCGACGCCATTGGCTCACCACCGACATCGACCCGCAGTCACGACCCGAAATCACTCAAAACGCGCCTTATATAGTTGGAGATCTTGATTACTACGATCCCACTATAAATACCGGAGCAGATAAAGGTCCGGAATGGGGATACAACAGCATTACCGGCCACACCAACTACGGATACCTCGGAGTGCTTCGTCACTCCGTGCCGGGACTGCTTATCGAGGGCTTCTGCCACCAGTATCATCCCACCGCGCAACGTGCCTTGAACAAAGACTACTGCCGACAAATGGGCGTACGTATCGCTCGCGGAATTGTCGAATACTTCGGCATTGCGGGCGAAACCACCGGCTACATCATGGGCACGGTCAAGGATAAGAAACAATCTCTAGAAAACAACCTGTATAAGTATCGTCCGGGCTCGGTCGATGCCTACCTTCCAATCAACGGCGCTACAGTAAGTCTCTACTCGGGCGAAACGCTTGTCGACACTTATACTACCGACGGCGAGTACAACGGCATCTTCGTCTTCTCCGACCTCGCACCTGGGCGTTACCGTCTCGTCACTTCATACACGGGTTATGACGACGACGAGCAAATAGTCGACGTCACCGCCAACGAGACCACCTATCCGCTCGTCTACCTCAACAACGACGACACCACTCCTAAGGGCATCTTCGCCTACAACCTCATCAGCACCCGCAACCAAGTTGACGGCAGCTACACCTTCACTTTCACGCCTAACGCCAACACCAAGCGGGCATCGCTTATCTTCTACGATGCCGCCACCGGAGCCCAAGTGGGCGACGCGTTCCCCATCAACAACGCCGAGGAAGGTGTCATTACTTCCGTCACCCTCACACAAGAGCAACTCCCCGGCAGCGGCGGACAAACACTCAACTGGGCCGTCTCGCTCACCGGTAAGCCCATCACGGAAATAACGACTCTCAACGATCCTGACAACTTCTCGTTCAATCGTATTGGGAACATAGTTGACAATAGCCCCGAAAGCGACTACTTTGGCAGATTCTATCTTATTAACCGTATTGCCTCAGGCAATAGCGACAACGGTCTATGGGCATATAATCAAGATTGGAGCAAAATTAATTCCACCGTAATACGCAATAGCTACACCGACAGTAACCCCTTCCGCTTGGCTACCGACCAAAATGGCAAAATTTACATCGCCAACTTTGCCGATGGAGCTACCTCGGGCGTTTACACCGTCGACCCGGCTACGCTCGCAGCGCCAACTCCATTCTTCGTAGGCACTCACGCATCCGACGGCACCATCACCGCCGGTAACGGCGATGTAATCTGCACCTCCACAGCCTCGGTATTTATTACCGGAACTGGGGTTAACACCCACATGTACTGCCACTTCGAGGACGGCACTAAGGACATTGCGCAATATAATATAGGTAATAGTGATGGCTCTATTGTGTCCTCTTGGAGCACGGCGCCTTCTCGCTCATGGGGGATAGGCTCTATGCTCGCAAGCCTTCACGCGGCGGTAATAGGCGAAACCGACAACGGCATTTGGATTGTGCAAAACCGCGGTGCGGGGCAAAACACTTCTACTGTCCCGTCGTTGATGTATGTCGCCAACGATGGTACTATCAAATACAACAGTGCCAACGACAATGCTTTCACAACCGCGTGTACCGGCACTCAATACGCCGCTGGGGCACTCAGCGCCGACGGAACCGAACTTGTTGTCAACCAGCCCGATGGCAAACTGAAGTTCTTCTCCATCAGTTATAACAACAATGAGCCTACGCTTACTTATAAATACGATTATGCCGCAGGAGCGGGAAATCAAGTCACGCAAATCAACTACGATTGGGGTGGCAACTTGTTTGTCTCAGGATCGAAACTGGCTATTTTGGCTTTGCCTCAGTCCGACAACACTCACGTTACGCCGGCACAGAAGGCGCTCACTGTAGTCAAGGACAACGAGACTCACTACACGCTGGCGCAACTTGTGGTTGACGGCACGCCGGGCAGTCGATACGCGCTCGACGGGGAATACACCTGCGTCTACATCGACAAATCGTCGCAAGTGCTATACTGCAAGGACAACAACCTCGCGGCCAACAAGAGCGAGGCCGCCGGGCGAGTCAACTACGCGCGAACCCACGCACTGATGACAGGCGACTACGACCAGAGCAACTGGATCGCCATCACTCTGCCTCGCGCTCTTTACACCAACGAGTATGAGGATTATCAGGGACACCTCATCAGCGACATTCACGGACTCTACACCGACGGACTCAACCCGGCACTCACCGCAAGCGAGATGCCCAGCGCCGGCGACGTGGCTGAGTACTCGCCCAACGTCTACATCCCCTGCAACTTCATCACCGCCAACCTCGCGCTCGAAAACTACTTCTTCGTGCGACCCAAGCCGCAAGAGTACGCAATCATCACGTGGGCGGTCTACGATTCTAACACACAAGGATTCTACGTCACCGAGAGCACCGCGACCCAAAATGTCGAGAACCTTACCGGTGGTGTAAAAGCCGATTTCTCGCTAATTCCGGGCGATGCCGACCCCACCGAATTCTTCACCGACGATGAGGCATACCGCTTTCCGGCCATCATCAGGCAGAAGATTCCAGGTAATTCCGCACCGCGCGTCACCAAGGCCAACGTCACCGGTGCCAATACCGACGCCGTGAGCGACTCGTTCACGGTCTACCCGCTCGAAATGTCGCGCGACGGTATCATCACCCACATCCTCAACACGGATGAGAACGCCCAGCGAAACATCATAGCCACCAAGTACTTCACCCCGGCAGGTATCGAACTGCCACAAGCGCCCGACAGCGGTGTTTACATAGAGGTGAAACTCTACGACGACGGCTCTCGCGATAGCCGCAAACTGATGCGATAGCCCTGTAAAGGTAACTCTAATAATTTGTGAATTTCGTTTAATTCGTCAAATATGTAGTTTAAACACCTCATTTATTTGAAAATTAGTAAACAACAATAAAACGCTTAACTGAAATGAGAAAACTTCTATTATTTGCCCTCGCCGGAGCGCTCGCCACAGGCGCCAACAGCCAAGTGCTGAAAGTGACCGGCATCGAGAAAATCGCAGTCGAGCCGACTGAGGAAACGGCACTCATCGCAGGTTTCTCACCTGCCGGCGACTATCTGCTACTCACATCGCCCTCCAAACAGGGGCTCGTGAAGTACGACCTCACCACTAAGGCCACAACCACCCTCACCCACGCCGCCGGCGCCGGGGTGGCGACACAAATCTCCGACGACGGTAAAAGCGTCATCTTCCGCGAACGCTCTGTCAACGCCGACCATCTCGTATTCACCGCCGTTAAGAGCCTCGATATGGCTACGCTACAGAGCCGCGAACTGCTCGCACCCACCCGCGAACTCTCGGCAGTGGCATTCGACCGCAACGCGACGGCTATCACCGTCGACAAAGGCAAGATGAAGGCTCGAGCCCTGCGCGGCGGCAACGCTGTTCAGTCGCGACCGGTTATCGCCAACGTCAACCTCAAACTCGAACTCACCGTCGACGGCCAAACCACAACATTCACGCCGCAGGGCGAGGAGCACAACTACATCTGGGCTTCCATCTCGCCCAACGGCGAACGCGTGCTCTACTACGTGAGCGGACTCGGGTGCTTCTCGTGCCGACTCGACCAATCGGATATGCGCTCGCTCGGCAACCTGCACGCGCCGCAATGGCTCGATAACGAGACGGTAGTAGGTATGCACGATGAGGATAACGGGGTCTACACCACGGCCTCGGCTATCATAGCCATGACGCTCGACGGACGCCAACAACGACTCACCGACGACAAGCTCATCGCCATGTATCCCTACGCCAACGCCGACGCCTCCAAAATCGCGTTCTCAACCCCCGAAGGCGAGACCTACATCCTCTCCATCGCTAAGCAATGAGTAATGAAAAATTACGAGAAAAGAGTAACGAGAAACGAGTAACGAGAAACGAACAAACGACAATGAAAAGGATTCTACTGCTAACGGCTATGACGATAGCGACGGCGCTCGCGCTGAGCGCCGCGACGGCTGTCGGCTCCGCCAAAATTTATATCAACCCGGGGCACGGTAGCTGGGGGCCTAACGACCGCCCGATGGCCACCATACCCTACCCCATGCTATCCTCTACAGGGCGACCCGACACCTGCGGCTTCTACGAGAGCAACACCAACCTCTGGAAAGCACTGCGGCTCTACGACGCTCTTGTCGACCTCGGTTGCAAAAAGAGCAACCTTAAGATGTCGAGAACAAAAAACGGCCCATACCCCTACGTGAGCGGCGCGAGCGACCAAAACAAGTATAACCGCAACCTGAGCGTTATATGCGAGGAAGTCGACACCTGGGGAGCCGATATGTTCTTCTCTATCCACAGCGATGCCGCCACCGAGGGCTCCACAGCCAACCGCTCGCTATACATCTTCCGCGGCAAGGACAACAACAACTATGTGGCAGGTAGCCAAGCCATGGCGCAAGCGCTCTGGAACTACGCCTACGTGGGCACCAACGGCATCGACTACGCGTCGTCCACTTCCACCAACATTCGCGGCGACATCTCCTTCTACGGATCGTCGAGCACACGATACGGCTCGAAGGGCAATTACACCGGCTACCTCGGTGTGCTCAAGCACGGCATCCCGGGCTTCCTCGCCGAAGGGTATTGCCACACCTATCAGCCCGCACGTCACCGCGCGCTCAACAAGGACTATTGCGGCCAAGAGGGCATACGCTATGCTCGAGGCATCGCTTCCTACTTCGGATGGACTCCCGACTCCAAGGGCTACATAATGGGATTCGTCAAGGATAAGTCGAAGAGTGTATCCAATTCTCTTTATACATATAAAAGTGGTACGCGCGCGGGCGACGAATATTGGCCGGTGATGGGAGCACACGTCTATCTCTACAAGGACGGAACGAAGGTGGCGACTTATCTCACCGACAACAACTACAACGGTGTCTTCGTTTTCGACCGTCTCGCACCGGGCAGCTACACCATCATCGTAAAGGCTTCGGGCTACAAAGATTACACTCAAGACGTGACTGTAACCGCCAACGCCACCACTTATCCGGGCATCTACCTCACCGCCGGACAAGGAACCGACCCCGACGACGACCCGGACGTGCCTACGCCTACGCCCACCGAGAAAATAAAAGGCATATTTGCCTACGACCTCTCGCTCGTCAAAGGCGACAACAACTCCTACACATTTAATTATAGCGCCAACAGCGACGCGATTAGCGGACGCATCATCTTCACCGACAGCATAAGCGGAGCCACACTCGGCTCTATCGCGCTCGCCGACGTGAAGCAAGGCCCCAACTCCATCACCGTCACCAACGACCAGCTGCCCACCGATGCCGGAGAGGACCAAGTGATGAACTGGAGCGTCGAGCTCACCGGTAAGCCCATAGAGGCGATTACGCGTCTCAACGACGACAACAGCTCGTTCGACTACACACGCGCATCGGTGGCAGTCGACAACTCGCCCGAGAGCGACTTCCTCGGCTCGGTGTACGTGAGCGACCGTAAGACGCGTAACGCGAGCAAAACCAACGCCAACAACCGCGACAACGGTATCTACCGCTACAATGCCCTTTGGCAACGCGAAAACTCTACCCCCTACACCGGCAATATGGCGTGGGACAACAACTATCGCATAGCCACCGACTATCACGGCACACTCTACATCCCCGACTATGGCGATAACCATAGCGGACTTTTCATTGCCGACCCGCATAAGATGAGCGACACTTGGCAGAATTTCTTCGCCGGAAGCCGACTTCTCAGCGGAGCCACCGCGGGCCTTATCACCAACGGCGACGTCAACACGGGCAGCTCCGCGCCAAGCGCCTCTATCTATGGCTCAGGGGCCGACACCAAACTCTACGTCTCGCTTGAGGATATGGACGAGGCTATACACCGTTACGACCTCGGAGCGCTTATCGATGCCGACGGCAACTTGCCCGCTAAATGGTACACCGCGCCCGAGAAGATCAACAACACGCCCATGCACTACAAGAGCGGAACGCTCAACTCCAACACCTACGCCATCGCCCAAAGCGACGGCGGCGTCTGGGTGAGCCAAAACGAATACTCCTCGATGGGCTACACGATGGCCGCGCTGCGTTTCGTCACCGCCGATGGCTCAAGCTATCGCGACTTCACTTCGGCGCTCGCACAAAATCTCGACGGGTGCGCCGGTGGAGGTTTCGTGCTGTCGCCTGACGAGAGACAACTCATCATCGCCGACAAAAACGGAGACTTGCAGTTCTACAATATCGACCGCAGCGGCGCTCTGCCTTCGCTCACATGGGTGAAATCGTTCACCCCCGACGTCAAGGACAATTACTCGGCTACGGGGAACCTCGGCGGACAGGTCTACAACGGTATCTACCAGCTGGCGTTCGACCGCGGTGGCAACCTCTACGTGGCCGGACGTAGCCTCGGCATCTACTCAATTCCCACCGACAACAACACCAGCGTCACGCCCGCCAAACGGACTTCAACGCTCGTCAAGGGAGAAGTGGTGATTCCTCAGCCGGATCCTTACACCATCAAGAAAGATATCGACTCGTATGCCGACACACAAAACATCGCGCTCGTCTCCAACTGGGTGCGCTCGGTAAAGGAGGAATACAACAACATCGTATTTGACGAGGACGGAATCAAGAACCGCGGATTTGCCGTTGCCGGCGATAAGGTGCTTATCACCGCGCGAAGCGAGAACTCTACCGCCGCCGACCTCTCGCTCATCGTTCTCGACCGCGCCACCGGCGAAACCACCGGAACAATACAGCTCGCCGACGAGGCTAAAGTGGAACTCTATGGCAACAACGACGTCATGCTCGACGCCGCGGGCAACATCGTGATTTCCAACCTCACGCTCGACGTGTCGTCGGTGCCGTTACAACTCTTCACCGTCGATACCATCAGCGGTGCCGTCACACGTGTAGCTTCGCTCGTCAAAGCGAACGCGGGCACGGCTCGCGTCGATCACTGCTCTGTACTCGGCAACGTGGCGAGCGGCAACTTCACCGTAATGGCTGTGCAAGCCAACGGCAAGAACCTCATTTCGTGGACTGTCGAGAATGGTGAGGTGACCAAATCGCACGTGGTAGAGGCGCAAGCGTTCTACCCGGCTGCCGCCACAGGCTTCGGCATCGCGCCGCGCATTTGGGCGGTCGACGCCACACACGCCATAGTGAGCGGCGGAAGCACTCACCCGGCTCTCTACGATATCACCACCGGTGCGCTCGACGACAGCTTCGAGGCAAAGGCCGACATCGCCCCGGCCGGACTTTACGCCAACGGCTTCGCGGCCTTCGAGATGGCAGGCAAGCACTACATGGTATATCCCACCGACGACTTCCGTAGCTCAACCGGCAACAGATGGGCGCTAGCTGTAAACGACAGCGGCACCGACTTCGCCGGCTTCTCAAAGCTCTTCGAGTTCCCGACGCGGGGTCTCGGAGCGGTCAATAGCCAAACGTGGGGAGCACCCGTACGGGTAAGCGTGGCCGACGACAACCGCTCAGCCGAAATCGTAGTCTACGTCCCGGGAGAGGGACTCGCAAGCTACACGCTCACTGACCTCAACGAGCCAGTCGAGCCTGATTACGTGATCAAGAAGGATATCGACTCCTACGAGCCGAACCTCGACCTCACGCTCGCCTCCAACTGGGTGCGCTCGGTAAAGGCGGAATACGACAACTTCAGCTTCGACGATAACGGCATCCGCAACCGCGGCTTCGCCGTCACGCCCGATGTGGTCTACATCACCGGACGTAGCGCCAACAGCGCCGATGCCGACATCTACCTCGACCGCCTCGACCGCGCTACCGGGCGCTCGCTCGACCGGCTACCGCTCGCCGCCGATGCCAAGGTGCCCTACTATCCCGCCAACGACATCCTCCTCGATGCCGCCGGCAACCTCGTGTTGGCCAACCTCTCGCTCAACCTCGCCACCACGCCTCTGCAACTCTTTGCCGTCGACAGCATTAGCGGCAATGTGACACCCGTGGCCGTAGTCGGGGCCGGCGACGCCATTCGCGTCGATCACTGCGCGGTTGTGGGCGACGTGGCAAGCGGCAACTTCACTATCCTCGCAGCAAGCGCCAACGCCGGAAAGCTGCTCTCGTGGCACATCACCGACGGAGCCGTGGCCGACACGCTCGTGGTCGACGCGCAAGCGTTCTACCCCGCTTCGGCCACAGCATTCGGCATCGCGCCGCGCGTCTCAGCCGTCGACCACAGTCACGCATGGGTAAGCGGCTCAAGCTCCCACCCCACCCTCTACGACTTCAACACCGGAGCCATCGACGACAGCTTCGCGGCCAACACAGCCATCGAGCCCGCAGGCATTAACGCCAATGGCGCGGCCGACTTCACCTTCGCCCGTCACCGCTTCTTCATCTATCCCAGCGAGGACCACCTCAGCGCCGACGGCAACAAGTGGAAACTGGCTATTGGCGAAACTGGTGCGACGCTCGAGGGTATGACTACCGCTTTCGAGTTCCCCGCAAGGGCGCTCGGCAAGGTGCATAGCCAAACGTGGGGCGCGCCGGCAATAGCATTGCCTAACGCCGATGGCAAGAGTGCCGACATCTTCGTATTCGTACCGGGCGAGGGCGTAGCAAGCTATACGCTCACCTACACCGCGCCACTCTTCTCGAAATTCGACGTCAACGAGGACGGAGTGGTCAACGTGGGCGACGTGGCCACACTCTACAGCATCATCCTCGGCGCCGACCTCACCTTCGAGCGTAACGCCGACGTTAACACCGACGGCACCGTCAACGTGGGCGACGTGGCCTCCATCTACACCGCCATCCTCGCCGGCGACTGACACTTATAAACCACATTATAAAAAAGAGATTGGGCCTCCACCCAATCTCTTTTTTATTTCTATTTATTGAACTATTTTCAATCAAGGCTCAGATCGCAACAGACGTATCAGCATCACCAACGCGGTGAGCGTCGCGCGATAAATCACACGCTCGCGGCTACCGGGGAAGTGGAAACACTCTGCCTCCACCTTCTCGCCCACGCTCGCGGCAATCCACACCGTGCCCACCGGCTTACCTGGTACCGCGCCGCCGGGACCGGCTATGCCGCTCGTGGCGATTGCGCAGTCAGTGCCCAGCCGCCGACGCACACCGCGCGCCATCGCCTCCACCACAGGGCCACTCACAGCGCCATGCGCCTCAAGCACATCGCCATCGACACCAAGCACACCGCGCTTCACCGCGTTGGAGTACGCCACCACGCCGCCCGTGAAATATCGGCTCGAACCGGCTATCGCGGTTATCTCGTGAGCGATATTTCCGCCAGTGCAGCTCTCGGCCGTCGCCAGCGTCAAGCCGCGCTCGGCCAGCAGCTCGCCCAAGAGTTGCGGTAGCGGCACATCGGCATGACTCACTATAGCGTCGCCAAGCAATTCGTCGAGTTTACACACAAGACGCTCCATCGTTGCGGTGAGCCACGCCCTATCCGGGCTCTCGCCGCTCAACCGTAGCCGTATCAGCCCCTGGTCGGGAAGATACGCCAGATGCACCTCGGCCGGCAACAAGTCCTCAAACTCCTCAAGCCTCAGCGACAGCGCGCTCTCGGCCACGCCCGCCACTACAAGTGTCCGATGCTCAATGGCCTCTCGCGACGGAAAGCGTCGCAGTAGCTCGGCCACCACGCTGTCGTCCATCGCCGCTTGCATCTCAAACGGCACTCCGGGCATCGACACCACCACCTTGCCGTCGCGCTCAAACCACATGATCGGTGCCGTGCCCACATGGTTCTGTATCACGCGACACGACGTGGGTACCATCGCCTGACTCGCCGTGGGCGCGTTCATCGTCAGACCGCGCTTGGCGAATATCGCCTCCACATTGCGAGCCACGGCCTCGTCAAGCCGCAGCTCACCGCCAAAGTAGTCGCAAAGCACCTGCTTGGTGATATCGTCGCGCGTCGGGCCCAACCCGCCGGTCATCAGCACTACGTCGGCCTCGGCAAGCGACGCGTCCAACGCGCCACGTATCGCCTCGGCACTGTCGCCTATCACGCGCACCGAACGCTGGCGCCAGCCCGCCGGCGTCAGTCGCCTGGCTATCCAGCCGCTATTGGTATCTGTCACCTGACCGATGAGCAACTCATCGCCTATCGCTATCACACTGTATTCCATATCTATATCTTATTATTTGGCTTTTCGCTTAATCATTTTCGACCCGCAAAATTACAAATTTTCCGCCATTCGCCAACCATATTTATCTCTCCTCTGACCACCATGAGCCAAAAAAGTAGCTCGCCATTGCTCCTATATCAGAAAAAATCTGTACTTTTGCCGAAAATTATAATATTTTTCCAAATTTATTATGAATTTCATTCGTGTCTTTCTGGCAATAATAATAGTCTGCGTCGCTTTTGTATGCAAAGCGGGAAATCCCACCGGCGATAATGCGGGCACTCTCCTCCCCGAGGGCGAATTCGTGTTCAACCTGCCGTGCAAAATCGTTAATATCCACCCCGAGAAACCGGGCAAAGCTCTGCTCTTCATCTGGCTCCACGGCGGAGTGAAGGACCGCCCAAAGCACAACCTCTTCGCTTTCAACCACCTCGACTGCTGCGACGCCGACGACATGATAATTCGCTACCTTCAAGCCAACGGCATCAAGGCCATAGCGCTCATACCGGTTTGCCATCAGGCTGTCAACGAGCAATGCGTGACCTGGAGCGAATGCTGGAACGACGTCAAACGCATGATTGACGACTTCGTAGGCCACAACCTCATCGACCCCGCGCGTATCTACCTCGCGGGTTCTTCCGACGGAGGTACCGGAACATGGGACTACGTCGAGCAGCATCCCGACGTTTTCGCCGCTGCCATCGCCATGTCGTGCAACAGGCCGAGAATGACTTCCACTCCCACTTTCTTCTTCAACACCGCCGACGAGACCGACTGCTCATCACAAGTCGCCATTCTCAAGCGGCAAGGTAGCAACATCCTCACCTACCGCCATTGTGCCGACGCAAAACACGGCGACGACGCCCGACAATGCACCGACTCCCTCCTCGCCCACTTCTTCGCTTTCTCCGCCCCCCGCAAATAACCCCGCCCCCACTCTAATTTGTTTTTACGCGATATTGACAATTTGGCACGGCGCGCTTTGGCGCGGCTGCAATTTTGTCGCGTCCAAGTGACAATAAGTCACTGATTTCTACCGCCGTTACACCATGCACGCCTTTTGCTCTATCACAAGCGAAGGCTCGGTTAAAAAAGCCAACCTTAACTATAAGTGATTAATAACTGACGAACAAGAAAAAACAAATTAGAATATGAACTTCAACAACTACACAATCAAGGCGCAAGAAACCGTCCAACGGGCGGTGCAACTGACGCGCGCGGCAGGCAACCAGGCTCTCGAGCCGGTTCACCTGCTCAAAGCTATCTTGACCGAAGGCGATGCGGTGATTAAATTCCTGCTCGAAAAGCTCGATATCAATCCTAATATTATTATGCGCGAGGTCGAACGAGAATTGGCAACGCTGCCGAGAGTACAAGGCGCGGAGCCGTACCTGAGCAACGACAGCAACAAGGTGCTCGACCGTGCGAGCGAACTGGCGCAAAAGGCGGGCGACAGCTATGTCACCGTCGAGATACTCTTCAAAGCGATTTTCTCAGTCAAATCACCCGCCTCGCGCATCCTCAAGGACGCCGGCATCACAGCCGACGACCTGCAAACGGCTATCGACGAGCTCCGTAAGGGCAAAAAGGCTACAGCACAGGAAGCCGAGGAACAATACAACGCACTCTCGAAATACGCCATCAACCTCAACGAACGGGCACGACAAGGCAAACTCGACCCGGTAATCGGACGTGACGACGAAATACGACGCGTGCTACAAATCCTGAGCCGACGCACCAAAAACAACCCTATCCTTATCGGCGAACCTGGCACGGGAAAAACGGCTATCGTCGAGGGTCTCGCACAGCGTATTGTGCGTGGCGACGTGCCCGAGAACTTGAAACGGAAGCAGGTGTTCTCGCTCGACATGGGTGCGCTTATCGCAGGCGCTAAATATCAGGGTGAATTTGAGGAACGGCTCAAAAGCGTAATCAACGAAATCACCTCAGCCAACGGGGAGATAATCCTATTTATCGACGAGATTCACACTCTCGTGGGAGCCGGTAAGAGCAGCGGCGCAATGGATGCCGCCAACATCCTAAAGCCGGCTCTGGCCAGAGGCGACCTGCGTAGCATCGGCGCCACCACACTCGACGAGTACCAAAAGTATTTCGAAAAGGA
>JAFVDY010000126.1 GCA_017478265.1 Muribaculaceae bacterium
ACTGAAGGTGATTTTGATGTTAGGCAACGCTTGCTCGAGTGCCGCGGTGTCGATACTGCCGTCTGGCGCTATGATGCCGTGGCGCAGACTGTAGAGCGTGACCGCGCGATACATGGCGCCGGTGTCGACGTAGGCATAGCCCACGCGCTTAGCCAGTGCCTTTGCCATCGTGCTCTTGCCGGTGGAGGAGTAGCCGTCGATGGCGATTACTATTTTCTTCTTGCTGCTTTGTTCGTTGTTGTTCATATCTTTATTGATCAGGTTAAGCCATTGGTCGGCAATCTTGGAGGCGTCGAAGCGCTCTTCCATGGCGCGGTGCAGTTCCTCGCGGGTGATGGTGGCCTGTTCGGCCGCCCATTGCAGCCCTTGCGCGAGCGTGTCGACGTCGGTGGCCAGGAAGCCGGTGCGCCGGTGCTCGATGATGTCGGATTGTCCGCCATTGGCGGTGGCTACGGCGAGGCAGCCGCTGGCGATGCCCTCGACGAGTGTTGCGCCGAACGACTCGTAACGCGATGTCGATAGCACAATGTGGCAGTGGCGGTATAGCTCGGTGGCGTCGGTGCGGTATCCCACATAGGTGTAGGGGAGCGTCAGCTTCGCCAGCAGACTCTGGTCGTTGATGGCTCCGAAGAGTAAAAGGTGGAGCTTAGTAGCCAGCTTGGGGTAATACTCGCTCAGGTGCTTGCTCAGGGCGATAAGGGTGTCGAAGCCCTTGATGCTGTCGTCGAGGCGCGCGGCTCCCATGGCTACGATTATCTTGTCGGAGGGCAGATGCTCGGCTTGCTCGAAGCGGTAGTCGTATCGCGCGATGGGGAAGGCGTTGGCGATGGTGGTGATGGTGGCGTCGCGCATCAGGGCGCTGCGACGGCAGCAGTCAGCGAGCCAGTTGCTCACCGCCACAAAGCTGATATGGCACGCGTCGTAGAGCTCGCGCTTTGCCTGCTGCACGCGTGTCGAGAGGTCGGAGCCTCGCTTGCTGTTGATTTGCTCGCAGGCGTAACAGCGGTCGCGGTACTTGTCGCAGCTGTGGGCGTGGTGGCAGATGCCGGTGCAGTTCCACATATCGTGCATCACCCAGTAGACGGGCTTGCCAAGGCGGCACAGTTGCTCTACACCTTTTAGGCTGAGAAGCGTCTGGTTGACCCAACCCAGCACTATCACGTCGGCCTCGGTCACCCAGGGGTGGCGCGACAGGTTGAGTCCACGCTTTCCGTCGTCGACGAGGAAGAGCTTGTCGCGGTCGAAGCCGTTGCCGGCGTAGAGCGGTAGGCGCTCGATAGTGAGGCGCAAGGTGTTGCTCCAACGGTTGCTCACCGCCTCGATGTGGGGGCTGTCGGAGTCCTTCTCGAGCACGAGCATACGTGCGTCTGCGCCCTTGTCGCGCAGGGCGTCCATCAGGCGATGCATCACTATAGCCGCTCCGCCCAGGCTGTCGCTTTTGTTGATAATCGTTATTTTCATATCCTCTCTCGTTTCTCGTTACAGTTACTTGCGTCCGAAGTCGGCGGGGATTTCGCCCCAGCGGTCGGTTTGCCACTTATAGATAGGGTTGGCGTAGCGGTGGCTGTTGAGCCATGCCTCGGCACGGCTGAGAAGCTCGAACACACGCTCGTTGCGCGCCGTGCGCTTAAGCTGGGTGTTGGCCTTCTTACGCCTCACCCACGCCATGCCGCTCACGCTGTCGCTATAGATGGCGGTGTTGGCGCCACTGTTGTAGCACATGGCGAGGGCGTGGACGATGGCGAGAAACTCGCCTATATTGTTGGTGGCGTCGGGGAACGGACCTTGGTGGAATAGCTCGCGTCCGGTGTCGATGTCGACACCGCGGTATTCCATCACTCCCGGGTTGCCGCTGCATGCGGCATCGACGGCGATGCTGCCGCGCATGATCTCGGGAATGTCGGCGTAGCTGCGTGAGGGTTTGGCCGCACTTCCGGCTGAAGCGGTGTCGGCACTTCGTGCGGCGATGGTGCGCAACACCTCGCGCGCGTCCACATCCACCTCGTTGCGATAGGCCTCGATGGCCTCCTCGAGCGAGGTGTACGACTTATAGCTGGCGTGAGGGTAGCCCTTGGTGCGAATCAGGCATTCGTCCCATGTCTCGCATACCCCGGTCTCAAAGCCGTTAAAAACCACGTACCACTTTCGTTTTGCCATTGTTAGCGTCGTTTTTTGAAAATCTGAGGGTGCAAATTTACAAAAAAAGAATTATAATCATTACCTTTGCGGTCTAAAAAAACGTGAATATGAAAAATCAAGTGTTTTTGGTAGGGTATATGTGCAGTGGCAAGACCACGCTCGGGCGCGCCCTTGCCGCCACGTTTGGCTGTGCTTTTGTCGACCTGGACGATGCGGTTGAGGCTCGTGCCGGTTGCTCGATAAGCGAGCTGTTTGCCACGCGTGGTGAGGCGTTTTTTCGCCGGTTGGAGCAAGAGACGCTCAACGAGCTGTCGAGCGGTGAGCCGAGTGTTGTCGCCACCGGAGGCGGCACGCCGTGCCGGCCCGGAGCGATGGAGGCGATGAAGCGCCGCGGCACCGTGGTGTGGCTGGAGCCGAAGCGAGAGCGATTATTGGAGCGATTGTTGCTGCCCGAGCAGAAGGCGAAACGGCCGCTTTTGGCCGCGCGCGGAGATGACGAGATTGTAGCGCTGGTAGATGTCGCTCTTGCCGAGCGCGAGCCCTACTACCGCCTTGCCGACCTCCGTTTCGACTCCACCGAGCTTGAGACCGAAGCCGACATAGCTATCACAGCCTCCGTCCTCCACGACCTCCTCATAGCCGAATGGCGCTGAACAGCTTGCGGGCGTTGGCGGTGGTGCGGGCATCAACTTGGTCGAGGGGGAGGTTGAGTTCGGCTGCTACGAAGGCGGCCACGTGGGTGACGAAAGCGCTCTCGTTACGCTTGCCGCGGTGGGGCACTGGAGCGAGGTAGGGGGAGTCGGTTTCGAGCAGAAGCCGGTCGATGCCCACTACGGGCAGCAACTGCTTGACGTCGCTTTTCTTAAAGGTGACGATGCCGTTCACACCGAAGTAGAAGTCGCCGCGACAGCGTATGCGTTCAACATCGTCAACCGAGCCGGTGAAGCTGTGGAAAACTCCACGAGGGAGGGTGTCGTCGAAATTATCGAGCACCCACAAAATCTCGTCGAGCGCTTCGCGGCAGTGGATGATAAACGGCAGGTCGCGCTCGCGGCACCAGTGCAGCTGCGTGTCGAGCGCCTCGAGTTGCTCGTCGCGGTAAGTTTTATCCCAATAAAGGTCGACGCCTATTTCGCCTATCGCCACCACGGGCAGGCTGATAGTGTCGAAGAGGTGGCGCATGGCATCGAGTTGCGAGCGGAAGTCGGCGCGCACCTCCTCGGGGTGCAGGCCCAGGGTGAGATGGACGTAACCGGGATAGCGACGGCAGGCGTCGACGAGGCGCGGCACGCTCTCGAGGCTCTCGTTGGGCATGACGATGTCGGTTATGCCGGCGGCGCGCGCCCGTTCGATAGCGAGGTCGCGGTCGGCGTCAAACTCTTCGCAATAGATATGGCTGTGGCTGTCAATCATAAAATGTCAATCGGGACACTGGTTGGCGCATCTTACATTTTCATCTTCCATAGCATCGGATTTGACAGTGGGTGTGGGGGTTACGAGTCGCGTGAGATGAGGGCGGTGATCAGTCTCTCGAAGCGGTGGTGGAAGTCGGGTGCGAGGTTGAGGGTGTTGAGTGTGTCGAGCGCTTGCAGGCTGTAGCGGTTTATCTCGTTGCGTGCAAGGTCTTTAACTCCCAGTTGCTCGTAGCGGGCGGTTACTGTCGCCACCTTGTCGGGGGCGTTACCGCCAACGACGTGGGCAAGACTCGGGTCGCGTTGTAGGGCGTTGATTAGCAGGAACGTTTTCTTTCCGCACTCGATGTCGCCGCCGATTGCTTTACCGAAGGTGTCGGGGTCGCCCCAGCAGTCGAGGTAGTCGTCTTGCAGCTGGAACGCCAGCCCCAGATCGACCGCCATGCTGTAGAAGCGCCCGGCGAGGTCGCTGTCGGCGTCGGCTACGATTGCCCCGGCTTTGCAGGCGCAGCCCAAGAGCACCGACGTCTTGAGGCGAATCATGTTGATATATTCGTCTACGCTCACATCGTCGCGCAGCTCGAAGTCCATGTCCCATTGTTGCCCCTCGTAAATCTCCATCGCGGTGGTGTTGAAGAGGCTAAGCAACTCCGGCAGGTGTCGCGCCGGAGCTTTGGCCAGCAGGGTGGTGGCGAAGGTGAGCATGGCGTCGCCGCTTAGGATGGCAACGTTCTCGTCCCAACGGCGCCACACGGTGGGGCGGTGCCGGCGCACGTCTGCGCGGTCCATCACGTCGTCGTGCAGGAGCGTGAAGTTGTGGAACACCTCAATGGCGAGAGCGGCGGGCATGGCGTGGTCGATGTTGCCGCCTAAGGCGTCGCAGGTGAGCAACGTGAGCGTCGGGCGAAGGCGTTTGCCGCCGCCGGAGAGGGTATAGCGAATCGGGTCATAGAGTCGTGACGGCTCCGCCGGTAGCTCAAGGCCGGCTAACGCCTCATTAATAAGTGCTATATATCGATTCATATTGGTTATTTTTCGAGGGCTCTGAGATTTCGAGTCGCGCAATATCTTTAAGCGCTTGTTTGGCAAATTTGACAATGTAAGTCATATTCCGACTCTTTTACGGAAATCTTGAAAAGATTCATTAGGAAGCATTGTGAATACCTCCCCGTTCTCAACTTCTCGCTTTGCTTTGTCGATGCGTGCGAAGAATTGCTCTTTGGTCATTAAGGACTCATCCGTTTGTGACTTTGCTAAACGACCTACATATTTCTTTAGTCGCTTAACTAAACTTTGATTCTGAGCGATTAAACTTAAATCTCTAAGAAAATCGGCGTCTAAAACAGTTGCGTTGTTCATATCGATTTATATTGGTTATTATTCGAGGGCTTTGTTGAACGCGTCGAGGTCGTCGCCCGAGTAGATTTTGCGGGCTTGTTCTATTTGCCGCTGAATGAGTTGGCGGTCGGCGCCGGGTTGGTTAAGTTCCTGTTTCAGCGCTTTTGCCAGACTCTCGGGCGTGGTGGCACGGGTGTAGACCAGCATTTGCTTGTCGAGCGGCAGCTCGTTGGCGAGTCGGTCGAGCGCTTTGTTGAACGCGTCGGCGGTGTCGTCGCGTCCCACGCGCTTGGCGATGGCGTTGATGTCGTTCATCGCGACGGTCGCTTTCTCGGCGTTGACGGAGCCCGTTGCGAGGTCGTTGATAAGGATTTGCGCCTGAGTGTTGGCAAAATCGTCAGCGTCCATAAGCAGGGCTTTAGCTCCAAGCGTTGCGAGCGAGTCGGGCACTCCGGCGTTGCGCAAGCTGTCGGCGGTGGCTGCGAGTTGTTTGTTGTCGATGGAGCCTGTGCAGGCTCCCATCGCGATGGCGATAGTGGTAATCGCTGCTATGAGGGTAAGGATTCGCATAATAATCGCTAAATTCTCAAATAAATTCTTTCAGAGGTGGGACAGGGACACCGGTTGCACACATCTTCCGTCTGAGCGGGCTACGGGAAGAGCTCGCGGGCAAGTTCGGGAGCGTTCTCTTCGAGATACTCGCGGTAGGCGTTGTCAAATTCTGTAATCATCTCGTCGGCGATCGAGGGGTCGTCGGTGTTGATGTATTTCGCTTGCGCCGCTTTGGCCTCGAGAATGCACTGCTGCATGGCGGCCGTGTCCTGGCGGGAGGTGGCGGCGAGTTGCGCCGCCCAGTGTCGAGCGTCGTTTCGTGCTCGGTCGAACTGTTGTTCTTCGCTCGCTGTGTGGTTGCGACTACCACATCCCGTTGCCGTCGCCAGCAGAATAGCGACGGCAAGGAGTGTGATAATATGTCGGAGAGACGTTTTCACGATATGTTACTTAGCCTCTTTAGGTTCGATAATCTTCCAGATGATTGCGGCGATAGCGCCACCCACGAACGGACCCACGATGAAGATCCAGAGTTGGTTGAGCGCGGCGCCTCCGGCGAAGAGAGCCGGGCCGATAGAGCGGGCGGGGTTGACGCTGGTGCCGGTGAAGTGGATGCCCACAAGGTGGATGAGAATGAGCGACAGACCGATGGCGAGGCCCGCGAAGTTCCCGGTGCCGAGGTTGGCCTTGGCGGTAGCGCCGAGCACTACGAGCACGAACAGCGCGGTGAGCACAATCTCAGCCACGAGTCCTACCTCAACGCTCACTGTACCGGCCTTGCCCACCTCGTTGAGCGCTTGAAGGCCATTGGCGCCGAGACCGCTGTCGCAGCCATAGAGGAAGCACAACAGAGCGGCGGCACAGATAGCGCCAATCACTTGAAACACCATGTAGAGGCCGGCATCCTTTGCGCCTATGCGGCCGGTGAGCAGGCATCCGAGGGTGATGGCGGGATTGATGTGGCATCCGCTGATGCCTCCGATGGTGTAGGCCATTGCCACTACGGCCAGACCGAAGGCGATGGCGGTACCGATAACGGCGGGTGTACCCGCAATGTGAGCTGTGTCACAGCCGAGGCTGATGGCGGCGCCACAGCCCAATAGGGTAAGCACGAAGGTGCCTACACATTCAGCTAAATATTTCTTCATAATCAATACTAATGTTAATGAAGTTAATAAAATAAGTGGTTTTTTGTTCGTAATAATCCCGCAAAGGTACAACTTTTTAATCAAATATTAAAAATTATTAATGAAAAATTGTTTCCTCGCTCAAGTGCGGGTGTTGATTTCGAGGTTAACTTATAGAACATTTTAGGTTAAAATTTCGGATTAATTGGTGAATAATTGTTACCTTTGCCGCCGCATTGGCGACTAATGTTGCCTCTGAACGATGAAGACAACAGTGGTGAAATACTGTTTGGCTGCGGTGGCGACGCTGGTGGCGACGCTGCTTGTGGTGTCGTGCTCGAGCGTGAAACACGTGCCCGAGGGCGAGTATCTGCTCGACAACACCCGCATCCTAATCGACGACGCCAAGGGAACCGACATCAAGCCCAAAGACCTAAAGAACTTCCTGCGGCAGACCGAGAACCACAAGGTGCTCGGCGGCCTAAAGCTGCAACTCGCCATTTACAACCTTAGCGGCAAGGACAGCACAAAATGGTTTAACCGCTGGGTGCAACGCATCGGCACGCCGCCGGTGATCTACGACAGCACCCTCACCGATGCAAGCGTAAGCCAGCTGCATCGAGCGCTCAGCAACAAGGGCTACATGAACAACACCGTTACGCCCGAGGTGACACTGCGGCCCGAGAAACGCAAGGCGCGCGTCGACTATCACGTCCACCTCGGCGACCCCTATTACATCCGCTCAATCGACTATAACATCTACGACGACACGCTGCGGAGCATAGTGCTCGAGGACACCACGCTATTTCCGGTGCACGCCGGCTCGCTGCTCGACCACAACAAGCTCGACAACGAGCGTGAGCTGATCACGCAGCAGTTGCGATCTCGAGGCTATTTCGCTTTTAACAAGGAGTATATCACCTTCACCGCCGATACGGCCGCCGGCAGCCTCGCCGTCGACCTCACCCTCAACCTGCTGCCGCCGCGGCACAACGACCGTATGCCGTATCTCGACCGCCACCGGGTGTTTGTGCTGCGCGACGTCACCTATGTGACGAGCTACGACGCCGTGACGATGCAGGAACACTACTTCGGTGTCGACACCGTGAGCTACAACGGCATCAACATTTTCTATAGCGACGACCGCTATATCGATGCCAAGGTGCTGGCCGAGAATACGTTTCTACATCCCGGCGACACCTATAGCTCGGCCAATGTCGATCGCACATATCGCGCGCTGTCACGCCTGGGTATTCTCAAGTATGTCAACATTGATATGCGGCCCGTGGGTGAGCTCGACGGACAACTGCTCATCGACGCTTACATCCTGCTGGCGCGCGACAAGGATCAGAGTGTGTCGCTGTCGCTTGAGGGCACCAACAGCGAGGGTGACTTAGGCTTCGGTGTGGGCGTGGACTATCAGCACCGCAACATCTTCAAAGGCAGCGAGACGCTCACCGCCAAGGCGCGCGTCAACTACGAGAGCCTCTCGGGCGACGTGAGCGGCTTGATTAACAACAACTATAGCGAGTACACCGGTTCAGTAGGCATTCGCTTCCCCAAGTTTATGTTCCCCTTCCTGCGCGAGGGCTTCAAGCGCCGCATTCAGGCCTCTACCGAGTTCAGCGCCAATTTCTCGTATCAGAAGCGACCGGAATACACGCGAATCTTTGCCGGCGCCGGCTGGAAATATCTGTGGAGCGAGCGCGGCAACCGTGTTCGCCACACCTTCAATCTGCTCGACATCAACTATGTGTACCTGCCTCACAGCAAGGAGAACTTCCTCGACAGCATCACCAACCCGCTGTTGCGCTACAGCTATCAGGACCACTTGATAATGCGGATCGGCTATCAGTACTATCGCACCAACAAGATGAACACTTCGTCGCTCGTGGCAATCCAGCAGCCTAACATCTGGACGCTGCGAGCGAGCGCCGAGACCGCAGGCAACCTGCTGTATGCCGCCAGCAAGCTGTTCAACCAGAAGCGCGAGACCGACGACACTTACAAGGTGTTCGGCATTCGTTACGCGCAATACTTTAAGGTGGAGGGAGACTTTGGGCTGACACATTACTTCGATACCCGCAACTCGATAGCGTTCCACGTGGGCGCGGGCGTAGTGGTGCCGTATGGCAACAGCACTGTAGTGCCGTTTGAGAAACGCTTCTATGCCGGGGGCGCAAACGGAGTGCGCGGCTGGGGAGTACGCACTCTCGGTCCGGGCAGTTTCAACACCAGCAAATCGCAGAACAGCTTCATCTACCAGTGTGGCGACATACGCTTCGACATGAGTTTGGAGTATCGTGCCAAATTGTTCTGGGTGATTGAGCTGGGTCTCTTCCTTGACGCCGGCAACATCTGGACTATCCGCGACTATCCCGACCAGCCCGGTGGCGTGTTCCGCTTCGACAAGTTCTACGAGCAGATCGCCCTCTCCTATGGCGTGGGGTTGCGTATGGACTTCACCTACTTCCTGGTGCGTCTCGACATGGGTATGAAGGCGCACAACCCCGCCAGCGGGCAGGAGCATTGGCCGCTTACGTCGCCCAACTGGAAACGCGACCACGAGTTCCACTTCTCCATCGGCTACCCGTTCTAACCTCTTCCTTGTCACTCGTTTAGCGGACGGCATAGACTGACATCTTTTAAAGACGCTTCAAAAGAGCCGTTGCGCTTCTTATCCCGAAATCGCTTTGTTAAACTTAAACAACCAATTTTTTTAAAAAGAAATGAGGCTTTTCTAATACGGATGCTATCAATAATCATAAGTTTTGTCGAAATTTTTTATGTTTCTAAGCCAAATTCCCCAAAAACATATTAATTTTGTCGCAAAATAGCATCACAATTCTTTGCGTTGTGAATAAACCCAATATGATTATGAAGAAATTATTACTCCTTTCAATTCTTGTGTTGGCAACTGCAACTCTGCAGGCCGCAACCAAGTATGAGATAAATGTGGGTGGCGTCGAGGTCACCAGCGACAACGCCTCCAACGTTACCGGTGGCGCTATCACCAAGCTCTCAAGCAATGGCAAGGTGACTTACAACGCCACCACCAAAACACTGACGCTGACCGATATCTCCATTTCTCGCTCGGGAAGTAGCGACAGGGCTATCCACAACCGCAACTGCCCCGGAGTGAAAATCGTTCTCGCAGGCAATTGCAATTTCAGCGGATCGGGTTGCTCAACACTTTATTTCCAAAAACTGACATACCTCAATGTGACAGGTAATGCGACAGTGACTTGTACCAGCAGTGGCGACGACGCTATCTACTGTAAATTTGAAAATAGCGAAGAACTACAAATCTCAGGTTCAGGCTCGCTCAAACTCATCTCCACTAAAGGAGAGGGAATCGAAGGCACAAACAAAAGCAGACTCGCACTGGTAATCTCCCACCTGACAGTGAATTCAGCTCGAGAAAACTTCAAAAATTTCACAAATATAGCAATTTACGGCAACGATAATCCCGGCTCTAAATTCTACCTCGCACCGACAAGTAGTTCAAGCTATCCGCATATCTCAACAGCAACCAAAATAGATTGGGCTCGAGGTATGACAATCAAAAACGCCCCCTCGTCGGTGACTGTGGCGGCGTTACAATATGCCAGTGAATACTCTCGTGAATTCTACCTGGGAAATTACAAATTCGACTTTTCAAGCTTTTACGGATTTACCGACACAAACTTCATCAGCTACCTCAATTCACGCTTCCCCGAAGGATTCGTAATGAATCCCGATATTTGCACCTCAATCGATGTTTCCAATAAGGGCATTTACAGCCTCAACGGAATATCAAATTTCGATAAACTTACTTCGCTCAATGCCTCCGGCAATAAATTGACTTCAATCGATATAGATAATTTAACCAATTTGCAATCACTTAACTTGAGCAACAACAAGTTTACGACGTTAAACATTTCCTCATCATGGACTCTCAAGTCGCTCAATGTCGCCAACAATACTTCGCTCACCAATCTGGTTGTTGATAATCACAAAATCCTCAACACTTTCAATGTTGACGGATGTGCGAACTTGGCGGAGCTTCGCTTCACCAACAACGTCTCCACCTCGCTGGCGCCACTGTCCATTACAGGTTTAAGTAAGCTCACTTACCTTAGTGTAAGCGGATGCACTTACCTCACCACGCTCGACTGCTCAAACAATCAACTTTCACAATTAGACATCCGGAATTGCAAATGGCTCGCGTATCTTCATATTTATAACAACAAATTGAGCAAAAGCGGTATATCCGACATTATAAGCAATCTGCCTCTGTTCGACGACGACAACAAGAAAACTGCCATAACACTGTATTCCTACAAGAGCTCGGAAAGAAATGTGGTAGACGACTCTCACATCCTCGACATCTACAACAAGAAGTGGAAACCATATCGAATAGCATTTATTAACAACTCAGACACTTCAGTCCTAATAGAAAAACCCCGAACTCGGGGCGACCTCAACGATGACGGACAGATTAACACCGCCGACGTGAGCGAACTCTATGCCGCCATTTTACGAGCCGACAAGAGCTACATCTACGACATCAACGGTGACTCCGAAGTCAACGCGGCCGACGTATCTACTCTCTACGAGTTAATTCTCGCTAATTAGTCACGGGATTTATGACCAAATGTTGACATCAGATTGTAAAACTGTGAAAAATGGTGAAAAACACGGGCCGGATTTGGTGGGGTGGGGGAAATGTGGTAATTTTGCGCCGTGTTAAGAGATTTGACACCCCCTAAACGTGGACAGATTTGACTGCTTGCAACCACAATAAAAAATGCTAAAATCGGATATTTATCGTATATCGGTTTTTGACTACAGCGGTCGAAAACCGCTTTTTTATTGACAACATTATAAAAGAATAAGTGAAATGGCAAAGAATTATTTGTTTACGAGTGAGAGCGTAAGCGAGGGACACCCCGACAAGGTGGCCGACCAGATCAGCGACGCTATCTTAGATGAGTTTCTGGCGTTCGACCCCCAGAGTAAGGTCGCGTGCGAGACTCTTGTGACCACAGGCCAGGTGGTGATAGCCGGCGAGGTCAAGAGCGAGGCGTATATCGACCTCATGGACGTCACACGCGACGTGATCAGCAGCATCGGCTACACCGACAGCAAACTGAAGTTCGACGCCGAGGCCTGCGGAGTGCTCAGCGCACTGCATGAGCAGTCGGCCGACATCAATCGCGGAGTCGAGCGCGACACACCCGAGGAACAGGGAGCGGGCGACCAGGGCATGATGTTCGGTTACGCCACCGACGAGACCCCCGACTACATCCCCCTCACGCTCGACCTCTCACACCGCCTCCTGCGAGAGCTCGCCACGCTGTGCAAAAGCCGCGTGATACCCTACCTCCGGCCCGACGCGAAGAGTCAGGTGACGGTGGAGTACGATAGCGAGTCACATCGCCCGGTGCGAATCCACACCATCGTAATCTCGACCCAGCACGACGAGTTCGTGCAGCCCGCCGACCGCACGCCCCAGGCACAGGACACCGCCGACAAGCAGATGCTCGAACGCATACGCCACGACGTCCAAACCATCCTGCTGCCGCGAGTGATCGAGAAACTCACCCCCGAGGTGAAAGCACTCTTCGACGCCGACCTCATCCTCCACGTCAACCCAACAGGCAAATTCGTAATCGGCGGCCCCCACGGCGACACAGGCCTCACCGGACGCAAAATAATCGTCGACACCTACGGCGGACGAGGGGCCCACGGCGGAGGAGCATTCAGCGGCAAGGACCCGAGCAAGGTGGACCGCAGCGCCGCCTATGCGGCCCGACACATAGCGAAGAACGCCGTCGCGGCAGGCATCGCCGACGAGATGCTCGTCCAAGTGGCCTACGCCATTGGCAAGGCCGAGCCCGTCAGCCTCTACGTCAACACCTACGGCACCAGCCGCGTGGCGATGACCGACAGCGAGATAGCCGCGATATTGAACGATGTGTTCGATATGCGCCCGTTCAAGATTGAGGAGCGATTGCAGCTACGCGCACCCATCTACCGCGAGACCGCCGCTTACGGACACGTCGGACGCAAGCCGGAGCACAAGGTGAAGCACTTCAAGTCGAAATACGAGGGCGACAAGACCGTTGAGGTCGACCTCTTCACATGGGAGCGACTCGACTACGTCGACATCCTCCGCGACGCCTTCGGCATCGCCTGACGGTCGCGAATTTAAAGAAAACGCTAATTTTATCGAAAAGCGATAAAAATCGCGGGCAAAACCGACCTTTTCTCACTTTTTCTACGAGAAAAAGTCGGTTTTGCCCGCATTTTGTTCCCGGCCTTTTGCCTGATTTTTGTAAAAGGAATTATTCACAGGCGGTAGAGCGCGCCGAGCGCCGCTATGGGTAGCGAGACTGTCCGGATGAGGGCTGAAACACTATCGTAACAGACAGTTTTCTGTTAATAAGTGTTAACTGGGGAGGTAATTTTTTGGTTTATTGAGAGTTGCTCCTTAACTTTGTGATTGACAATTCACGATATTACGAATCAATAAATTTCAAAATTTATGAAAAAATCATTACGACTAATCTTATTTTTTGTGGTCACGTTGGTCGCATGGCAGACGAATGCCGCGGAGTTTACCGGCGCCAAACTCACGCTCACCACACCGGACGGCGAAATGGCGTTTGATCTCCCGACCTCCGGCTTCCCGGTAGGCGACTTTACGGGATACGGCCAGGCATCGTCGCTGGTGGTTAACAGCTTCGACGTGTTCCTCAACAATGCCGACACCAAGAACGTGAGCGACGTCACACTGCACGTGGCCATGTATAAGCAGGGAAAAACTCCGTCGGCCGACAATTGGCTCTCCATTCCGCTGAGCTATATCGCCGGCGGCAGCTGGGGGCTTGAAATCAACAAGGACTTGGCCGAGGAGGCCGCTGAAAGCGGCAATTACGCGCTGGAACTTTACGTCTCCGCTCTCAACAACGGCAACGAAATCTTGCTCAACAACGGCGGCGAGAACTACAAGATCTTGTTCGGCCTCAAAAAGGGTGGCGGCGACAGCGGCGTCAAATGGCTCAAAGACGGAACCGCCGAACTAATCCTTTACACCGGTAATTACCCGCAATACCGCTACAACGGCGACGGCACGCGCGACAACACCGAGATGCCAGGCTCGCTCGACATGCTGGCAATCAACTTCTTCAGCATCTACTACGACCTCGACCCCGGCATCGAAATCGTCGACGCCTCGCTGCAGTACAAAATCTACCCGACCACCGACCCCGACGGCAGCAGCGTGGGATGGGGCAGAATCGATTGTAACGAGCTGAACACCCTCGTGAGCTCGAGAACCAACACATATAAGAGCACGATGAACGAGCAGAAGCTCATCAGCGCCGACCTCGAGCCGGGCGACTATGTGCTGAGAGTGATGTACCAGCTCATCGACCAAAACGGCAAATACTACTTCTTCGGTCGCGACAACGACAACTTCGTGTTCTACTTCACGATGAACGAGCCCAAAGAACCGGAAATCTCCGGCCTCAGCCTTGTGGTAAGCCTCACCCCGGGCGGGCAAGTCTTCCCGTCGGTGAAAAAAGGCGCGCCCTTCGAGCCGATTAACATAGTGGACAACGGACCCCTGACGCAGATGACAGTCGACGAGGCATACGTCTTCGCCGAAGGCAAATTCGACTACATCAGACTGCTGTACACAATCCAAACCACCGATGGCAACGGGCTGTATATGAATGACATACCTGTCCAGTTCGACGATTTCGGCAACTGGAGTTGCGGCAAGCCCGTCGAGCTGCTACGCGACTACATGCTACAGGACGGCGAAACCTACACCCTCAGCTTCTGGGCCGAAGGCTACGCCAACTCGCAGATGTACTACCTCAACAACGACGGCGCAAACTATAAGGTGACATTCGCCTACGGCATCGAAGACGACAAGCCGCAAGGCGACCTCAACGGCGACGGACAGGTCAACGCCGGAGACGTCAGCGAGCTCTACAGCGCAATCCTCGCCGGCAACGCCTCGCCCGAATACGACATCAACCACGACGGCTCAGTAAACGCCGGCGACGTCAGCGCCATCTACTCCCTCATCCTCGCCAACTGACACAACCCCAACACTCCAAAAAAACAGCGACTGTCGGCCCCCGCCCGGGCCGACAGTCCCCTTTCTCCCCAATAACAAAAAGCTTTGCACCAACTAAAATTATTAATGATAAATTAAAAATGAAACACCGGCAACCACTATCCACAAGCCAAAAAACTGCAAAGCAGTTTACACTATGCTTAACCCCGAAAACGCAGTTTTATGGGGGAGACACGCGCCATGGCGCGTGTCTCGGCATCCCCACGGATCCCACGTCCGCCAATGCCGCCGGAACGGCGGACCCTGTCTACCTCGCCAGAGGTAGAACTTTAGTTAGCCCCACATTGGACGCACCAGCGGACTATGTGGGGTGGGGCCGACAACCTCGATAGGAACCGTCGCCCGACGGGCGACCCCCATTTCAGCCTCTCCCTCGTCCCGCGAATATAAACATCATAAACTCCCCATTATCTCACTAATCACCATTTGAGCGTTCTTTAGGCTCAAATAAGCCGGATTGCCGAAATATAGTGTTCGCTTAATCATAAGAACTTAAAGATTTTATGGATTAATACTCTCCCACATCAACTATGCGCCCTAAGTGGTCGACCCGAACCTTGACAATCCCCTTTAATTTGTTGAGAGCGGTGATACGTATCCACGTCTTGTTCTGGAGCTCTTTAACATTCTCAACATTTGTCTCAAGATGATGACGGAATGTGTAATCCTTGTTGGAGAATTTTTGCACACGATAAAGATGCTCACTTATAGTAGCATAGTTCTCAGGGTTCATCAAGTCGATTTCTTCGGGGTGGAAACCGTTCTTTTCGTCGGGGAATACAAAATACTCGTTCTGCTTGAGTGTGAACAAGAACTTCCAGCCAAGGTGGGCATTGTAATTCTTGTCGACAACGGGCAAACCTTGATTAATCGCGCTTGTTGCCTCGAAGAATGAAACAATGTGCTCTTGATAGTTGCCATCCTCATCGACAAATATTGCGACGTGATGATTGTTGCTTGTACTCACGTAATCAGTAGGGATTGCTTGTTTATCATCATCAAGAATAGGCTTGCCATTGTGGTCTTTCTTTTCATGTAGAGCGGTGGCGTTGGCGACTCCGGTTATCGTTACACTCTTGATGGTTATTCCCTTCTCGCGGTTGAGGTAGATGGGATTCTCGTCGAGGTTGGAGAATGCGTCCTTTGCGTTGCCATATTCCTCAAGGCGCTGTTTAAGCAACTGGCGAATGCCGGCATCAACCACTTTGTCGATTTTTAAATCGGGAGTGATTGGCTTGCGAATGGTGTAATACTCTTCCATAACCACAGTCTTAACCTTCTCCGGCACAGTGCGGGTGTGCGACGCGTTCAGGTAGATGGGGTTCTTATCCAGAGAGTTCTTCCCCGTAAACGCTTTCTTTGCGTCACCGCCATTTTGGGCTAAACGTTCGAGCAACGCCAAGCGTATCTCTCGCGAAGCGACACTCATTATTTTCTCTTGGTCGAACGAGGCGTTCACCTTTTCAAGTTTGGTGACGTAGCGCATGCGGCGACCGTACACTGTCTCGTTATGCAACTGTCCGCGCGGCGTGAGCGTCACTTGGCGCTTGTCGCTGTTCTTTACTTTGTTCACATTTGGCGTTACCACCTTGTTCTTGGCCTTGATTGAGACAAGAATCTGTCGCATGAATTTCTTCACCTCAGCGCGCAAGCGGTCAACAGGCATTGGGGCGATAAAGCGGCGCCCATCCACAAGCTCGTTGCGCATTATACCATACACGCTCTTTGCCATCGGGTCGTCTTGATTGCGCGAACTCAAGTTGTTGAGATACTGGATGTGCTGCCTACGGGTGAAGGCTACCGTTAAAGCGTCAAGAGCATGATGACGGTGGTCGTTACGCTTTGTCCAGTCGTTGGTTATACGCTTAATCTTCTTGCCTTCATGATTCTCGTACCACTCTACAAGTCCGGCCTCGTTATACTTGTCGAAGTTCAACTCTTTCATCACGTCAATCAGTTGCCAATCCTCGCGTAAGCGAGCCGTAATGCTACCGAGGGTCGGCACCACGTCGCGGGTCACCTGTCGCAATATCTCGGTTGCCTTGCGGGCAATGTATTGTGAGTCTTTGAGGTCGCGATTTACAAAGTCGACAAGTTCCTTGCCGTCGTCATACAGCAAGTGCCCGTTCTCCTCTTTCACCAATAGTAGCTTGTATTTCTGCTTTGTGCCGGGAGCGTTAAGGAAAGCGATACGTTTCTTATACTCCTCTAATCCTTGCTCTCCATATTTACTCGTGACGTAATCGCGAGCCGTGGCATCGCTTTTCTCTCTGTTGACGGCTGTCGCTTCGAGCGTTTTGTTGCTCTGTGAGTCGTCAAAGAGCTTGGCTTGAGGTATGATATGCT
The DNA here is from genome assembly GCA_017478265.1 of Muribaculaceae bacterium. Taxonomy (GTDB): domain Bacteria; phylum Bacteroidota; class Bacteroidia; order Bacteroidales; family Muribaculaceae; genus Sodaliphilus. The sequence continues at coordinate 17,049 of JAFVDY010000126.1, forward strand.
CGATGTTGAATCGGGGCGAAAACAATTCATCCTCTGGTATGTCGGTGTTGCTGTAGAGGGTCTTATAACCGTTGGCTGCAAGCTCTTGGTAAAGCTGGTAGCGCAACACGTCGTTGCGAGTGGGATAAGGGATGTTGAACTTTGTCTTTAGCAGTTGGCGTATTTCTTCGTTCTTGCGCGACTTTTCGTTAATGCGTTTCGAGGTGTCCTCGCGTTGCTTTTGTGTCTGCTTGAGTTCGCGTGCCATCTCCACATGTATCTCGTCGAATGTGCCATACTCTTTGATTGCGCCGTTTACGACGTGTATCATTTGGTTGAGTATTTTTTCCACCACGGGGTTGCGAAGGCTTCCCTTGGGGAGAAGGTCGAGATGGTCGGTCAGTTCACGACTGTCCAGCTCGTCGCGCGTCAGCGAATTCTTCGAATGGCGGTAACCGGCGGCAGCGCACGCGTCGGCATATCCCAAACCTTCATCAATCATGAATGGCAGTATGCGATGTATGGCTTTTGCGCTTAGCGATCCATAGTCCTGCTCAAAGGTGAAACCCGCCAGCGCGGCGGCGGCTTCGCGCGGCAGACCGGTCAAGGCCTGCAAGTGCTCAATCAGGCTCTCACTGCCCGAGGCACTATTGTCGTCCTCATAGCTGTACAGCAGATGCCAGAGCTTATACATCAGGTCGTGTTGCATGGCTTCGTTGTCGCGGCCCATGTCAAAACTAAAAAACTCGGTGTGTGCTCCCAGTTCCTTAAACACTCTTGACACATAGTCGAGGCGCTCGTCGAGGTCACGTTTCTCAAAATCCTCAACATCGTAGCCCTCTACTTCCAGCACACGGCGATAGCCGTCGAGCATCGCCACTTGAGTAGTGTTGCCGGGCAAGCTCTTGAAGTTGATTCGGTTGCCTTTTGCGGACAAACCAAGCGTTTTTAATGCGTCCTTATCCTTCAGCTCGCGGTTCCATGTGAGCTGATGGTGAAGTTGACGGCGCTGTCGCTCGTTGAGCGGACTGTCGTTAATGGTTACATTGTTAATCGTCTGCCACACCTTGAACTCTTGGAATAGGGGAGAGCTCTTGGGGCATACACGTGGACCTTTGATTACCGTTTTCTGCTTGCCCTCGGGCGTTGTGATTGTAATCTCCTCGGATTCAAGTTCGCAATGGGCGATAAGACCTTTCTGCGAACGCAGACGACGCTGGTAAAAGATGATTACATCACGCAGGCGTTGCTTAAGGTCGTCGGTCAACACCTCTGGATAAAATTGTGCTTGTGTGTCCCATATAGTGTTGAACTCCTGCAGGTAGTCCATACGATAGAAAATCACGTTCTTAAAACTGTGATGAGGGTTGGCGCGTAATTTATCCCACATGTGTTCTCCAACCGTCATCTTCTTGAAAAACAGTTCCTTGCTGTGGTCGCTGATAGCGCCTAAATAGCCGCTGGCGTTATTTATGTCACCATTAATCTCAGCTACAACGGTGGCAAGTTGTGGAAGTTCAATCTTCTTCGAGGCGGCATCGCTTCGCCAGTGGTAATGAACCACTCGGCGCTTTTTGCGGTCTTTTTCTTCTTCATTGTCAATCTTCAGCACATCTTTAAATATGGCGAGTGTCGCTCTACGGTTTTTGCCTTCCAGTTTTTCCATAAACTCCGGCGTAAGCTCGCTATAGAATGCTTGCTGGGTCTTCAGCACCTGTTTCAACTCATTCTTTAGGTCGCTGGGATAGAACGATGGGATATATTTTTTACCCTTAGATAGCAATTCGAACGCTAACTGGCCGGGAGTAAGTTGCTCGTCGTATAGCTTGCGCGCAACCTCCATACCATCAATCAGCTGGCCGCCTTCGTCGTCGTTCTTAGCTTTACGATTGCTCTTGTAGCCGCGTTTCTTGTTAATATTGAGAAAAACGCGGGCCAACTGCTCCAATGTCACCTGCTCGCGGGCGGCAGTGGCACGTAGGCGCAAAGTCTCATGGGTTGTGTTCGACCCTTCCTCACTCAGTATCGTCGATGACGTAATCATCCCGGCTCGCCTCATCTCCTCAACGAGAGCATCGCGGCGCTGCTTATATCGCTGAAGATTGCGGCGCATACCGCGCTTGAGCGTGCGCTCGGCTGTGGTTGTTATACTTTTGCCTTTCTCAAAATTTCCTTTCTCGTCTACAGTTAATGGATTCACGCGAACTCCCATCCCGAGGATCTCGGCTGGAATCTCGCGATTGTCCGACTGTCTCACTACGGCCCAACCGATACTGCTTGAGCCGAGATCTAAGCCTAAAATGGTCTTCATCTCTTATTCGTATGTATGTGGTTTAAATATATTGTTTTAAGTGCCGCAAAATTAGTGAATTTTTGTGAAAATGAAAAATTTTTGTTGAAAAATTTGGTCATTTTGTGTGATTGTAGTACCTTTGCGGCACAAAATCACAGAAGCAATTCACAATAAGGAATCTTTCCGTTGTGAAGACATTAGGAGCGGGGCGTTAGTCTCGTTCTTTTTTAATATCCTTTCAGCAACTTGTAATTTTGCGGTTGGAAACAACGGACACCCAAGC
>JAFVDY010000127.1 GCA_017478265.1 Muribaculaceae bacterium
ACTACCTGAACGACATCGCCAAGGAGTGCGGTGTTACTGGTTCGCGCATCATGGGTGGCGGCTTTGGAGGTTGCACCATCAACCTGGTGAAAGATGAGCTGTACGACCACTTTATCGCCACAGCCAAGGAGAAATTCAACGCTCGCTATGGTCATGAGCCCGTGGTGCATGAGGTAATCATCAGCGACGGTGCTCGCCGCGTGTAACAACAAGTGTGAATGTTAACCGATTAACACACATAAATTAAGACTCAATTAGAGAAGAATGAAACCGACATTATTTGTTCTGGCTGCCGGTATGGGTAGCCGCTACGGAGGCTTGAAGCAACTCGACGGCCTCGGCCCTCATGGCGAAACTATCATGGACTACAGCATCTACGATGCCATCAAGAGTGGCTTCGGCAAAGTGGTGTTTGTAATTCGTAAAGACTTTGAGCAGGACTTCCGTGAGAAGATTCTGTCGAAATATGAGAATGTTATTCCCACCGCGGTAGTGTTCCAGTCGATTCAAGATCTTCCCGAGGGCTTCACTTGCCCCGAAGATCGAACCAAGCCGTGGGGTACCAACCACGCTGTGCTTATGGGTAAGGATGTGATTAAGGAACCGTTTGCCGTTATCAACAGCGACGACTTCTATGGCCGCAACTCGTTTGAGGTGATGGCGCAAGAGTTGCTGTCGCTGCCCGAGGGCGCTCACGACCGCTATTCGATGGTAGGCTTTAAGGTGGGCAACACGCTTAGCGATAGCGGCACCGTGTCGCGTGGCGTGTGTGTGACCGAGAACGGTCTGTTGTGCAGCGTTGTTGAACGTACCAAGATTGGCTATAACGAGAAAGGCGACATCGTGTTCTACGAAGCCGACGGCGAGCATCCGCTGGAGGCCGATGTGCCTGTGTCGATGAACTTCTGGGGCTTTACTCCCGACTACTTTGAGCATAGTGAGAAGTCGTTTGTCAAGTTCCTCGAGCGTGACATCAACACTCCCAAGAGCGAGTTCTTCATTCCGCTCACAGTGAGCGAGCTGGTGGAGAGCGGAACTTCTACCGTAAAGGTGCTCAAGACCGACAGCAAATGGTTTGGCGTGACCTACAGTGAGGATCGTCCGGCCGTGGTTGAAAAGATTGCTCAGCTGCATCGCGACGGAGTTTATCCCGAGAAACTTTTCTAACCTACGTGAACTATAAGTGCGCGAGAAACTTAGAAAATATTTGCTAAAAAACAAAATGCGACAGACACCCGAGCGCTTTGCCATTCTCGACAAAGTGCTCGGGTTGCCTCGCAACTTCACCGCCACTGATGTGGCGGCGGCAATGAGCGATAGCGAGTTTCGCGTGAGTTCAGCCACCATTTATGGCGCTCTAAATCTGTTTATTGAAGCAGGCATTCTGCAGAAACTGGTGCTTAAAGGCGGACGTGCCCATTACGAACTAAGGAGCCGTACGCTGAGCCATATACACCTGATATGCGAGCAATGCGGCAAGATTAAGATTTTGAACGACCCTGAATTTGTGGCCACTATGCGCGCCAAGCGCTTTCAAGCGTTCACCACAAGCTATTATACACTGAATGTGTACGGTATATGCAACGACTGCGCTCGCAAAAAAAGGAAAAATCATAAATAACCCTCAAAACCAACCCTCAATCAAATGGCAAAAGTTAAACCGTTCCGCGGACTGCGTCCGCCACGCGATATAGTAGAGCAAGTGGCATCACGGCCCTACGACGTGCTTTCGAGCGAAGAGGCTCGCATCGAAGCCGGCGACAACGAGAAATCGCTATATCATATAATAAAACCCGAAATCGACTTCACCGATGGCACCGGCGAGCACGACGCCAAGGTGTACGACCGCGCGGTGGAAAACTTCAAGAAGTTTCGTGAGCGCGGGTGGCTCGTTCAAGACGAGAAACCGATGTATTATCTCTACGCCCAGACGATGGACGGCCGCACGCAGTACGGCTACGTGGTGGGCGCAAGCGTCGACGACTACCTGAACGGCCGTATCAAGAAGCATGAGCTGACGCGCCGAGAGAAAGAAGAGGACCGTATGAAGCACATCCGCGTGACGGGCGCCAACATCGAGCCGGTGTTCCTGTCGTTCCCCGACGATGAAGTGCTTGAACAGATTATACGTGACACCGCCGCCAAAGCGCCGGAATACGACTTCGTGAGCGACGACGGCATCGGCCACACGCTGTGGCTAATCGACGACGAGCAACAGATAGCCAGCATCACCGAGCGCTTTGCCGCAATGCCCTATCTCTATATCGCCGACGGACATCACCGCACCGCCGCGGCGGCCCACGTGGGCGAGGAACGTGCGCAAAACGACCCGCATCACACAGGCGACGAGGAATATAACTTTCTGCTGGCAGTATGCTTCCCCGAGAGCCACTTGAAAGTGATGGACTACAACCGCGTGGTGAAAGACCTCAACGGACTGACGGACGAGGAGTTCTTGACACGGGTAGGCGAGCATTTCGACATCGAGGAACGCGACGAGGAATATCGCCCCGAAGCGCTGCACACATTCGCGCTTTACCTCAGCGGTAAGTGGTACAAACTGGTTGCGCATGCCGACACCTACGACGACAGTGACCCCATTGGAGTGCTCGACGTGAAAGTGTCGAGCGACTATATCTTGAGAGACATACTGGGAATTACCGACCTCCGCACCGACAAACGTATCGACTTCGTGGGCGGCATTCGCGGTTTGGGCGAGCTGAAACGCCGTGTCGACAGCGGTGAGATGCGAGTGGCTTTAGCTCTGCACCCCGTGACGATGAAGCAAATAATGGATATAGCCAACACCGGCAATATCATGCCGCCTAAGGCTACCTGGTTTGAGCCGAAACTGCGTAGCGGGCTGATAATACATTTGCTTGACTAACTGAAGAATACTGACTGATTGATGGTTGATTTGGCGAAACATATCGACCGTAAGGTGTTTCATCTCGTGGGCGACGTTGCCGATCGCATGGGGCGCGAATGCTATGTGGTGGGCGGCTGGGTGCGTGACGTGTTTCTGCACCGGCCGAGCAAGGACATGGACTTCGTGACCGTGGGAAGCGGCATTGAGGTCGCCCGCGAGGTGGCACACTCAGTGCCTCGCGGCAAGAGCCACTTGAGTGTGTTCAAAACCTACGGAACCGCTCAAGTTAAAATCTACGGCTTGGAGCTCGAGTTTGTGGGCGCCCGCCGTGAGAGCTATATGCGCTCGAGCCGTAATCCGATAGTGGAGGACGGCACACTGAGCGACGACCAGTTGCGCCGCGATTTCACCATCAACGCTATGGCAATTTCTCTGAATAAGGATACGTGGGGACAACTGCTTGATCCGTTTGACGGCCTGGGAGATATTGAGCGGCGTATTATTCGCACTCCTCGCGACCCCGACATCACCTTCAGCGACGACCCCCTGCGCATGATGCGCGCAATACGCTTTGCCACACAACTGGGATTTGATATCTACCCCGCCACGTTCGATGCCATCAAGCGAAATGCCGAGCGCATTAAGATTATCACGCGCGAGCGAATTGCCGACGAATTGATGAAAATTATTCGCGCCTGCAAGCCGTCGCGAGGGTTCTTTTTGCTCGACGAGGCCGGGCTATTGCCTTTCATCTGCCCCGAACTTTCGCAGCTCAAGGGTGTGAAGACGGTGAATGGTCGCGCTCATAAAGACAACTTCCTGCACACCATGCAGGTTCTCGACAATGTGGCCGAGGCAAGCGACAACGAATGGTTGCGCTGGGCGGCTTTGTTCCACGATATAGGCAAACCTGTCACACAACGATGGGACGACTCTCTCGGATGGACTTTTCACAACCACAACTTTGTGGGCGAGAAGATGATACCGCGTATTTTCTCAAAAATGCGATTGCCACTCAACGAGAACATGAAATATGTGAAGAAACTCGTTGGATTGCACATGCGGCCTATAGCGCTGGTTGAGGAAGAAGTGACCGACTCGGCTGTGCGACGAATGCTTTTTGAGGCGGGCGACGATATTGACGACCTCATGACGCTCTGCAAAGCCGACATCACGAGTAAGAACTTAAAGCGTGTACAACGCTATCGCGAGAATTTCGACCTCGTAAAACAGAAACTGATTGATATCGAGGAGAAAGACCGCGTTCGCAATTTCCAGCCACCGGTGGGAGGCGAGGAGATTATGCGGGTGTTTGACTTGGTGCCGTCGCGACCGGTGGGCGAAATCAAAGATGCCATTAAGGACGCGATACTCGATGGTGTGATTGAAAACGACTATGCTCAGGCTTACGCTTTCATGCTAAAGCGAGCCGATGAGTTAGGCTTGGAACCAATTGACGCTAAGCAGCTGTCGACTATCGATATTGATTCACCCTTTGGCACGCTGACGCTCGCCGCCACTTGCAACGGCATTGCCCTGCTGTCGCTCAAGCAGGACTCACAGGCTCGGCTTGAGGTATTGGCCCGAAAACGCCGTCTGTCGGCGGTGGCGCAAGAGACTCCGCTGCTGCATAATGCGGCATATCAATTAAGGGTGTATTTCGCTGCTTTGGAACGTGGAAAAATAGACAATAGTTGCAGATTCTCTCTTCCGATAGATGCCTCAGGCACCGACTTTCAGAAACGGGTGTGGAAGCGGATTGCGCAAATCACGGTAGGCGAGACTATCAGTTATAAGGAATTGGCTGCGTCATTGGGCAATTCTCGTGCCACTCGCGCCGTAGCCACCGCATGCGGTGCAAATCCCGTACCATTGATTATCCCATGTCATCGCGTCATAGCGAGCGACGGCTCGCTTGGAGGATATTCGTTTGGCGATACGGCAGTAAAAGCCCGATTGCTCGCGGCCGAGAAGAATAAACATTAATTGTTATTCGAAACGCATTGTTGCCGTTGGGCGTATCGAAGAGATGATAAGCGACGGCACAATAAGCGTGAGATAAGAAACCAGCAGAATGCCGAGGTTGAGAAGCAGCAGAGCCACGGGGTCGATGTGAATGGGAACAAATGGCATATAATAGGCCTCGGCATCGAGGCGTAAGATGTGGAAATGCTGTTGCACCAGCGCTAACCCTAAGCCTATAATGTTTCCAATTATCAGCGCTTTAATCACGAGTTTGCCGGTTAAGTAGATAAACACTCGCCGTATCATGCCATTGGTGGCGCCAAGTGCTTTAAGCAGGCCTATCATGCGTATTCTCTCGAGCACAATCATCAGTAGTGCCGCAATTAGTGTGAATCCGGTCACAATTATCATAAGAATAATGATAATCACCACATTAGTGTCAAGCATCGAAAGCCAAGTGAAAAATTGCATATTCGATTGAGTGGTAGGAGTCACCTCATGTAGAGTGGTGGCACTGTTGTCGTCGTACGTGGCAAGAGCGAGTTGCGAGTAGACGTCGGCCGCGACGCGGTTTACGTTGTCGATGTTTTTCACATTTATGCCCACATAGTTGCCGGTGTCGCAACCCCATTGGTTGATGCCTTGCAGTTGAGCGATATTGCCAAGCATATAAGTGCGGTCGTGCACATCGAAGTCGGTATTAAACACGCCTACAATCTTGCTGTTACGCAACTTCACCTTATCGTCGATAAAATAAGTGAATATCTTGTCGCCCACGCCCAGCTGCAACTCGCGTGCCGTGACGGCGCTGATAGCGACCTCGGCCACGTTGGCGGTGTCGCTGACGATAGGCACGCGCCCGCTCACAAGATGCGACTTGATGAAATTCCAGTCGTAACAACTGTCGACGCCGCGATAGATAATACCCTTGAAATCGCTGTCGGTCTTGAGGATTGCCGGCTTTTCGATAATGAGGCTTTTTGACGCGATATTATCGCTCAGTGCCTTGTCGGAGTCGAGACGGCTGTAGATGTCACCGCTGCTTACGCTTGAGTAATTATCGTCGATGCCGAGCACGGCGTTGCTTACCTTTATGTGGCTGTCAAGACTGTAGATTTTGGTGGTGATTTCGTTCTTAAATCCGGTGACAATCACTATAGAAAGTATCATAATCACTATCGCGAG
>JAFVDY010000128.1 GCA_017478265.1 Muribaculaceae bacterium
AGTGGGGACAGAGTTTTTTTACTCGCATACCTTCGGCATGCTCTGACGAGGTGTGGGCTACCATAGACACCGGGGCTACGCGCTTCGCGCTTACCGCCGTCCTACTTCACCGGGGTTGCGCGCATTGCGCTTACCCCGGCCTATGTACTATTACCCCCTTCGGGGTATTAATTGATGGGGTCGGGCGCAATACGCGGCATGGCGCGTTACTCCCCCAGAATACTTCGTTTTCGGGGTTAAGCATAGTATAAACTGCTTCGCAGTTTTTGTCGGGCACGTTCCTGCATTCGCTGCTGATTGTCAACGGTTTGCGGCACATGGGCGACGCATGCGTCGCCCCTACATTCGGTTTGTGGGACAGTGGGTGAGGGTGGCGGTGTGGCGGGTTGTGGGGAGAGTTGGCGTTAGCGGGACAGTGGTGAAGGTGGGACACTGGTCAGCGAATATTTCGTTAGTATTCTGCTGAGTGAGACGGTGGGACACTGGTACGGGGTTTATTTTGAATCGAGCCGGAAGGTTGTCGGCGAGGGCGCCAGCGAGGGCGACGGTGATGAGGCCCATGGTGGCTCGCAGGTTGAGTTCGACGCAGGGGTTGAGAGCAAGTTCGTAGTCGGCGAAGACGTGTGGGACAGTGGTCGCGGGCGGGACACTGGTCGCGGGCGGGACAGTGGTTGCGGGGCGGTAGAGGAGCATGTCGACACCGAGGAAACCGCGGTAGTTGACGGGGGCGAGGATGGTTTCGAGCACGCGCGTTATCGCCTCCCCTACCCTACTTATATAAGGATAAAGGTTGGCGATACGTTGCTCGAGCGCGCGGTGCGAGTCGACGATGCCGTAGTCGTACTGGTTGTGGTCGTCGTTATGGAAGATACTGAAGCCGAGGAATCGCGTGCCGTCGCTGTCGCGTCGGAATTCGAGAGCGAAATCGAGGCGGCGGTCGAGTCCGTGCTCCGCCACGACGGCGCCTTGCCGCCTGACGATGCCTTCGAGCCATTGGCGAAGGTCGCGAGCCGGTGCGGCGGTGATGCGCCTGACACCAGCGCCACTGCCGCTCCAAGGCGCTTTGAGGAAGCATCCCGGGTGATCGGTAGCGAATCGAATCGCCTCGTCGACCGAGGTAATCAGCTGCGGGACAGGCGATAGCGGCAGGTTGAGGTGGCTGCGAATGGCCTCATGTATAGCGATAGATGAACGACGGTGGGACACTTGTCGCCAGTTTTCGATATCGGTTACCGTGGGTAGAATACCTTTGTTGACACCCCACTTGATAAGCCGGCGGCGCAAGTCGAGACTCCATCCCCAGGGACACACCTCGCTGATGGGGAGCCGTCGCAGTCGCGTAGGCTCAACCACGGTGATTCCGGGACAGTGGTCGTCGACCCATTGCTGCAAACGGTCGCGTGGCTGTCCGTCGACCACGAGCAGGGCGTCGCCGGGCCGCGCGAGCCACATGGGAAGCAGGGCGAGGTCGCGGCGGAGGGCAACGGCGTGTGGCGGCGGGACGTAGTTGACGCCACCTTGAGCGAGGGCGAGGTCGTTTTCGGGGTTAAAATAGAAGAGGCGCATAGACGAGGGGTTTTTAGCGTGCGTTTTAAAACAACAACTTTTACAACAACTTGAGACAACTTGGAACAACTATTTTTAAGAGTGGGACAGTGGTGAGGCGGGAATGGGGGTCGCCCGTCGGGCGACGGTCTCTGCTGTTGGCTGGCCCCGGCCTGCGCTCGCTTCGCTCGTTTAGGCCGGGGTTAGTAAAAGGGTCCGGCCTTCGGCCGGCATGATTGACCGCAACGGATGATTTGACGGGTGTGGGACACTGGTGGGCACTTTTTACGCGCCATGGCGCGTCTCTACATTTTTGCAGGCGCACGGTTTGGTTGCTCAGTGGTGGTCAATGGGTTGGGGCACCCAGGCGACGCATGCGTCGCCCCTACAAATGTCGGTTGAGGAGCCCGATTGTTTTTAGCCTTGGCCTGGGTCGTCGGGTTCGGGTTCGTCGTTGTGTTCGTCGAGGAAGCCTGCGGAGTCGGCGATGCGGGTGAGTAGGTCTTTGAGCTTCATGTTGTCGCCGATGAAGAGACGTTTAGCCGTTTCGTTGGGTAGAGTGTCGTAGATGCGCTTACGTACATCGAGCCACTTGTGCCAAGCGGCGAGGAGTTCTTTGACAGCCGCTTCGCGCTGTTGCTTGTTCTCGGCGTAGCCCATGTATTCCTTGTCGTTGTCGACATAGTCGTTGACGGAGTGGAAGAATTCCTCGTCGGTCGATTCCTCGGTGTAGAACGAGAATACATTGGCGTTGTCGTCGGTGACCAGTCCGTCGTCGATATTCTGCAACGTCTCAATGAGTTCTACCCGATTGTCGAACAATTCCAATTGGCATCCCGAAAGCACCATCGGCCCCATGGAGCCTTGAATGACGCAGCCGACGAAGAAATTGTCGAAAGCGAGGTCGAGCTCATACCAGGCTTGGTTTTCTTGGTTGAGCAGTTCGCGGTCGAGCGATTGCCACTCGCATGAGGCGAAATAGCGTAGCACACCGTAGCGCTGCGCCAACACATGGTTGTTGGACATCGCGTTGAGGTCGAACTGCGTCTGATGCAGTTCCTCCTTTGGGTCGTCGATAGGAATGTTGACATACTTGACGATGAGGTTGATGAAGGCGTAGTCGCCGGGAACGAGCGGAACCTTGTTGACAATGGCGTAACGCTCAGGCACGAGGTTGCTCACGCGATAGAATTGAGCGGCGTCGGTGATTTGGAGTTGCCGGCGTGCGATTTCAACCGCTGAAAGCCATCGCATCACCTGCAAGCGGTCGGTGTATCCGTCCCACGCGCTTTTGTCGGTGATAGTATTGAGATCTTCTCCACCGAGGAAATAACCCTCGGGTGCGGCTTCGATTTCGAGCGCCTTGTCGAGCAGGGCTTTATCGCCAGGCTGTAGGGCGGCGTAGTTCAACTCAGCCTTGATAGGCTCGATGCTACCCGGCTTTTGGGCGAGCGCCGGTACAGTGGTAAGCGCTACAATCAGCACTGAAAACAAAAGATTTTTCATATTGTCGAATATTATGTGTTTTAACTACAAACCGGAGTTCTGTCCGGAGGGATTTTTAACTACAAATTTATTATAGGACACTATTTAATATCGGTTGCAAAGTTACGAAATAATTTCAGAGAAAAACAATATTAAAAACGCAAAAATGACGTAATATGACGTTATGATGATAAAAATGCACGAAAATGCAAACAAAAGCTTGTTGTTAAGATTAAAAGCAGTACTTTTGCAGGCTGAAAATAATTGAAAATCTCAAAAGATATGAATAAGATAACGTTGATAAGCGCCGCGGCGCTGGTGGCTCTGGCGCTAAACGCGTGTAAACCCGCCTCGGGCGGCGACAGTGGCAGCAGTGAAGCGAGTGACAGCGAGATTACGCGTAACGACACTATCGCGCTCCCCGACACTGCTTATAGCAGCATAGAGCATCTTGATTGGAAAGTGGAGGTGGCCGACAGCACGAGCGACGGCACTATAGCCGACTTGCAGAACCCCTACGACACAGTGGCCGGCTCGCTGACGTTCCGCGGCAATTCGCGCCGCGACGCCCGCTATGGCGGCACGGTGCAAGGCACACCGAGCAAGATTGTTCAAGACTGGATGTTTGAAACCTATTTCGACACCACTCCCACCAAGCTCGGCACGTGGGGCGGCGGCAGCGGCTGGACCGGTCAGCCCGTGTACGTGGAGTGGAGCGAAGGGCAGATGTCGCAATTCCGCAAAAATTCCGGCGGACTGACACCGGATTTCGGTCCGAAAGAGATCATTGTGGGGTCGCTCTGCAGCCGGTTGTACTTCATCAACTATGATAGCGGGAAGGCATCGCGCGAATATATCGACGTAGGCAATCCGATAAAGGGCTCGGTGTCGCTCGATCCGTCGCTTGACGGCAGCCTGTACGTGGGTCAGGGCGTTCCGGCGCATGAGGAGATAGGGGTGATCGGCATCGACCTTAAGAGCCACCGTCGCGTGTTCAAGTTCGGTCGCGACCCAAAGGCAAAGCGCGGCTGGGGCGCGTACGACTCGTCGCCGGTGGTGGTGGGCGATTACCTGTTCTGGCCCGGCGAGAACGGCACATTCTATAAATACACCCGCTTGGGCGGCGGCGACCTTCGTCTTCACAGCACGCTTCGCTACACCGTGGGCGGGTCGGCACCCGGCGCGGAGAACAGCTTATGTGTATACAAGAACTACGGCTACTTCGGTGACAACCACGGCAATGTGCTGTGCGTGAATCTGAACACTATGAAGCCCGTGTGGTACTACGATAATCACGACGACATAGACGCCTCGATAGTGCTTGAGGTGGAGGACGGAGTGCCTATGCTTTACTGCGGCTGCGAGGTAGACCGCCAGGGCGACACCGGCGTGAGCCACTTCGTGAAGCTCAACGGCCTGAACGGCTCGAAGGTGTGGGAACAGACCTTTGAGTGCGACCGCCAGGACCTTAACGGCAAACATTTTGACGGGGGCTTCTACAGCACGCCGCTGCTTGGCGACGGCGACTGCAAGGAGTTGATATTCGCCAATGTATGCCAGCGCGAGCATTCGAAGCACGCTGAGTTTACGGCCATCGACAAGCGCACGGGCAATGTGGTGTATCGCACACAGTTGAAGTATTTCGCGTGGTCGTCGCCGGTAGCGTTCTACAACGAGCGTAAGGAGATGTTTGTGGTCACGGGCGACAGCAGCGGCAACCTATATCTGCTACGCGGCAAAACGGGCGAGATACTGTTCACGGCTCGTATGGGCAACAACTTTGAGTCGTCGCCGGTGGTGATCGGCAACAGCATGGTGGTAGGCTCACGCGGGCAGGAGATATATCGGTTCAGCGTGATTTAAGATTGTGCCCGTATTGAGGATAAGAAAACGAGAGCGCTGTCCCCGAGGGGAGTGGCGCTCTCGCGACTTATGAAACAATCTATTACTCAGTCGGTTGATTGACTTGACTTATTAATCGGTGTTAATTGCTCTTTACAGCAAGAATCACTTCTTCAGTGGGATTCAATTCCAATTCCTTGACCAAATCGGCAGGAAAAGCAATATGCTCGACATGAAATCCGACATTCTCAAGCCTCTCGAAATAGTCACGGCCGTACATTCTTACATGGTCGGGCTGCCCAAACCGGCGCTCCCGCTCTTCGCCCGAGAGCTCTTCGTCAGGCTTCTCCTCGTCGGTGCGCTCGGCCTCCATGTTGATTGGCACCATCAGCACCGCCGTGCCATTAGGCTTCAGCACCCTGAGGAGTTCGCTCATTGCCTTGCTGTCGTTCTTAACATGCTCCAGCACATGATTGCAAACAATCATGTCGAACATTGAGTCATGAAAATGCAAATCGGTGACATCGGCATGGCTAACATAATTGGCATACTTATATCCCGGACAGAATTTGTCGACAGCCGTGTAGTGTATGCCCGGCATTTTAAGAAATTTGTCGGCCAATTGCTGCTCGGGAGCTATGTGAAGCAGCTCAAAGTCAACTTTCTCTTGAATCTTAAAATCGTTGACGAGCCAGTGCCACAGCGCTCTGACACGCGGATAAGAATTGCACTTCCAGCAAGTGCCGGCCCCATCTTTAATTATAAAAGAAGAGCCGTCGGCATGCCTGCCTTTGCGCGGCCTCATGGCGGCAAAGCGCTTGCCACACAAGTTGCATCGGCACTCATCGCCGGCATGCATGGCAGCCAGCATACTGCGATAAGAAGGCCTGAGAATATCTTTCAAAAAATCCTTTATGCCAGCCATAAATCAAGTCGTTTCGAAATATATTGCCTATTCGGATTATAATTAACCCAAACCGGCCTAACGACCGATTTGGGTTAAATTGTGCGATCAGTTTGCTCCGTTGAGGATTACACCGTAGAGGGTGGCCACGTCGCCGACGTTGACGTTGCCGTCGCCGTTGAGGTCGAACTTAACGTCGCTTGCTCCTGCGAGGATAGCCTCGTAGAGGGTGCTGACGTCGCCGGCGTTGACGTTGCCGTCGTCGTTGAGGTCGTAGACGTTGCCCGAAGAGGCGAGCAGTGTGACAAGCTGACGGTTGCTGTACTTGCTGTTGGTGTCGGCGTTGACAGCCATCACGTCGAAGTAGTAAGTAGCCTCGGGAGTGAGACCGGTGACGGTGTAGGTAGTGCCTTCGACATCGAACGTGAAGGTTTCGCCTGCCGGCACGTAGTCGGGATTGCCGAGCATCTCAGAAGCGTCGCCGCTGTAGATAGCGATGGAGTAGATTTGCGGACGCTGTTTCTTGGTAGCGGTAATCTTGACTTGTTCGGAAGAGGCGGCATCGAGCACTACATAGGCCGTTGAAGCCGAAGAGTCGAAGTCGAGCGTAGAGTTGGCTTGCGAGGTCTCCACTTTGAGGGAGATATTGCCGTCGGTGCCATAGCTGCAAGCGTTGATGGCGACAGTGATTTTGCCCGCGTCGCCCACGTTGAGCACGGGCGAGACAAGTGTTCCGTCAACCTTGCCTGTAGCAAGGCGGAGGCAGTTCTCGAGGTAAACCTTAGTACCGGTCCATCCGGCGTTGGCCATCCAGTCGTCGAGACTCTCGCCATAGTCGGTGCCGTTCTTGCCCGAGAATTCGGAGCAGTTCTCCTCGATGAGAAGTTCAGCCTCGTTGGCGTCCTTCTCACGCACGCGCAAGGTGTAGGATGTAGCATCCTCCACCTCGCTCCAGCTGGCGGTGAACGAAGTGGCTGTGATGTCGGCTGCCTCGTTGAGCACAGGCGCGTTGAGGATGCCCTTCATGAAGTTGAAGGTAACGATACCGTTGGCGTCGGCGATGTTGGTGATGGGCTTGCCCATGAGTTTCGAGCCTGTGTAGAGAGTAGCGGCAGGTTTGCTGTCGTCAGTGAGCTCGTTGTTGCCCTTATAGGGGAAGAGGTCGCCCACTTGGTCTTCTTCATTGGCCATATAGTAGTAACCTGTCTCATCCTGGTATCGGTCCATCTTTAGGCTGTTGTCGGCCGGGATGATGGTCATGCGGCGCGTGTCGGTGCTGTTGACGGTGTTCTCTGCCCAGGCTGTCTCGTCGTAGTAGACGTGGGTGATCATGAGGCCGTGGTTGGGCAGATAAGCGTCCCAGCCTGAGAGTTGTCGGTTTTCGAGGATATAGTACTCGTTGGGGTCGCTATCGCTGATGATTTTAATACCCTTTCCGGTGGTGAGCACCGAAGCCTCGAGCGAGTAGGTAGTACCCTGCACGGCTTCCTCGGTTTGTTTCCACCCCATGAATTCCTTCTCGTAGGCGGTGTAGCCGCAGGGGGTGTAGCCGAGGTTGTTGTTGCAACCACCGTCGAGGCAGCTCCAGTTGCCCATACCGAAGTGTCCGGCATAGTCTACATCGTAGAAGTCGGGCAGGCCGAGGCAATGCGAGAACTCGTGGCAGAAAGTGCCTACGCCGTCGATGTCGCCCGGTTCGTCGTCGTACGTACCGTTCATCTCGTTGAAGACGGCGAACTTATCGATGGTGTATCCGTTGACGTCGATGGGGGCGCCTTCCTTGACGAGGTCCCAGTCGTCGGTAAGTTCGTTGTATTCCCATTCGCAGGTAGCTTCGTAGACACTCCATTGGCAGGGCCAAATCGACTCGTCCTCATAGCTCGAGGCTTCGCCCACGCCGGCATATTGGAGTACGATTACGTCCACTTCGCCGTCTTTATTGTTGTCGTAGAGGCTCCAGTCTACATTGGGCAGCTTGGCTACAGCATCCTTGACGAATTGCCCGAGACCTTGGTCGTTGCCATCGCTGTCGTTGCCTCCATAGGTGGCACGCTTGCTGATGGTGACGGGGCCGAGGATGTCGAATTGCGGGGTGTATTTACCCTCGCTTTGGTCGACGAAATACTGGTAGCAGCTCACGCCACCCTTTTCGTTCATCTGCGTCTCATAGTAGGATTTGATTTCGGTATCGGGCTTAGAGAACTTAACGTCGCTGAACTGAACGAGAACGATAGGCACGCGCGGCGAAGCCAGGTTGGGCACTTGGCTGGCGCGGCGCCTGCCATCGTTGCGTTTAGCGACAGTCTTAGCGCGCTTAACGGCCTTGGTATTGACAGTAGAGAGGCTGTTGAGACTTTGCAGGAACGCTTGCTCGGAAGCGGTGCGGAAGGCGGCGTCGCGTGCGGGCACGTTGGAGCGCTTACCGTCAGCACC
>JAFVDY010000129.1 GCA_017478265.1 Muribaculaceae bacterium
ACAGGCGTTCATGAGCCTTGAAACGGTCGCTGCTCAGAGACAACTCTGGCTTGATGTAAGGCGAGCTTATGCCCATCAGGTCGAGCACGGTGTGGAACATCACGAGGTTGGACGAGATGGGCACATTGCGGTGAGCCATAATGTTGCGCCACTGCTCGTCGCGCTCTTGCTTAAACTGAGTAGACGCCCACATCAGGAAAGGCACACGCAGCTGATAGTAGGTGGGCAGCGGCGATGCGTGCAGGAATCGGTCACGCTCGTCGTCGTATATATCCTCACCGTGGTCACTGGTGAAGGTTAGCATCGAAGCCACGTTCTTGGCCTTTAGCATATCTATTATGTCGCCAATGAGGTCGTCGTCGAAGCGGATAGTGTTGTCGTAGCTATTGATGAGGATGTCGCGCTGGTCCTTGCTTGCGGCAATCACGTTGTCGGGTTTGAAATATGCGCCTCGAGCCGGATATCGGTCGCGATAGTTGAAGTGTGACCCGTAGCAGTGCACCACTATCAGCAGTTTGCCGCCTCTATAGGCGTCGAGCTTTGCTTTGACGAGCGCTTTTAGAGCGTCGTCGCTCACGTTGGCGGTCATCGGCACGCTGTCCTTGGTGAAGACAACCTCGTTGGCTTCCTCGCCGAAGTAGTCGATAAAGGCGTGATTGCGGCGTTGATTACTGTAGTAGGCGGTGTTGTATCCCACCTCGTTGAAGGCGCTGATAATGCCTCGGCGGTGGTAGATGCTGTCCCAAGCCTCGCTGGCGACGCTCGAGAGCAGTAGTGGGACACTCTTGTGGGTGGTGTTGCTCATCGTCATCACGTCGCGAAAGACCGCTATTTCGTCGCCCATCGCCGCCAGGCGCGGCGTGGTGTTTCGCGAGTAGCCGTAGATGCCGAAGTTGTCGGCGCGAGCGGTCTCTCCCACGACCACGACGGCAATCATGTTGGTGGAGTCGGCAATCGCGCTTGTGGCGTGATAGCTGAAGCCTTCCACGCTACTGCTATATTGCTTGGTGCGATATAGGCGGTCGACAGCGAGATAGGTGTTGTAGGCCGCGTTCACGGGGAACACGTCGTTGCGGGCGAGGAAGCCTGGCGTAACAAAATAGTTGGTCACCAGCAGCACAACGGCTATGCCGAGCAGAATGCCGGCCTTGACGCGTTGCACGCGTCGATAGGCGACGTCGAGCTTCTCCTTGACGCGGATCGATACTATCGACAGTATGATGCACGCCATATACAAAATCACTGCAAACAGCATAGCCGGCAGGATGTTGAACAGTAGCTCCGACACCTCGGTGGCATTGGTGGTGGTGACGTTGAGCAACATATCCACCGCCAGCGGAGTCTCGCCGTAGAGGCGTAGAAGCACTATTTGGAACGCGTCGTAGAACGCGAAGATAAACAGCCACCAGAACATCTTGCCCGGCTTTGACGACAGAGTCATCACAAGCCAATAGAACGCGAAAGGCAGCACTATTTGAATCACACGCGTCAAGAGCGATGTGCTCTCGGTGTAAAACATCAACACATTGGGCACCGTCAGCGCGACGGTGATAAACCAAAAGATAAATTTCTGACTTGTTATAAGTTCTTTAAAACGCTTCATTGATTGCAAACATAAATCCGTTTTGCCGCGACTTGCCGAAGCCGTAGTCGAGGCGTATATTAACATGGGGGCGGAAACTCCAACGAAGGCCTATGCCGAAGTTGGGCAGTACCTTGTTGCAGAAGGTGTCGCTGTTGTGAAACACCGTGCCGGCACCACCCCACACCACTGCGCCTACGGGGCCGTAGATGGTCTGGCGCAACTCTACCTGAGCCGTCACCATGTGCTTGTCGCGATACCGACCGGGATAATAGCCGCGCATTGAGTTGCTGCTGCCCAACTGCGCCATCGCGGCCCACGAGGGCTTACCGAAGTTGAACTGTGCCTGCACCTCGCCGGCAATCACTCCTCCGCGCCACGCGCCTATGTAGCCGCAAGCGCGAAGGTCGGTCATCGTGTAATAGTACTTATTACAGAATTTAGGATTAAACAGCTGACTGTAATGCAGATACACTCCACGCGTAGGTGCCGTCACATAGTTGCGGGTGTCGTAGTCGAGCGTAAAGCCTACTCCTATGTTGTACACCGTCATGCGCTGGCCTTCGAGCAACTCGGGGCGCTCAAGCGGCTGAGTGTGAGCCGACTGCCACTCAAGCATTGGGCCGAGATAGAGGTGGGGGGCCAAGCGCCACATAAAGTCGGCGCGAAGCATTGTGCTCGTCTTCTTCATCTTGGTCTCGTTGGCATCGTTGTCGCCATTGTCGTATCCCATACCCCAATAGTAGGTGGGCGAATACTTGAAGTCGGCGTCAACCAGCAAGCGTTTCGAGTCGTCGGGGAAGAAGATATTTCCCTTCACACCCACCGACACGAAGCCGCGGAACGACACGTCGACCGACATCGACACGTTACTCGGTTGCATCAACTCATCGCAGCCGCGAAGACGAAACTGGCTCGTTCCCACCAGGCCGAGACCGAACTTCTTCTCGGTGTCATAGTGAGGGCCGCCTATGATGCTGAACTTGGAGATGGCACGAGGGTCGGCCTCGTCGGTCGATGTCAAGTAACGCCCGAGGCGCTTGAAGAACGACTCTTTCTTCACCACGCTGTCGGCCTTAACCTCAGGCGATACGTCTTCCTTGACAAGGGGCACGACCTCCTGGGCTGCGGCCGAGCTAACGCACACAGCCACAAGCAATAACACCAGTATTCTCCTTATTTTTTTCATCTTTTTCAAACTAAAATCGCGCAAAATTACAAAAAAAACTGAAACCCAACCTCTTCATAAGTTATAAAACATATAGACAACTTTTCCCGTTGCTCGAATAATCGGTTATTTTTAGGCTGATAAAATTCTCATATTAAAGACTTTCTCATCTTCTATCTAATTCTAAATCCGGTAGTAAAACGAATATTAATCCGCATTTTTATCCAAATTCAGCAAAAAACCACTGTCCCAACTGTCCCAAAACGCATAATCAAACAAAAACACAATCACAAAAATCTACTTGCTCCCACCACTCTCCGGCAATTACCTTTGCCCCGTGTCGGAGATAATTTTCGTTTTATTGTTTAATTTTTTTCTATTGTTTTCTTTTATTCTATTGTTTAGTTGTTTTTCTTTTTTTCTTTTAGAGTTAATCCACCAAGTTCACTAATTCCTAATTCCCTAATTTCAAATTCATAATTAAATAAGTGTTCCACCTGTCACCTGTAGGGGCGACGCATGCGTCGCCCGCGCGCCTCAACCAGTTGAAAACCAACGTAAAATGCAGCAACGCACCATGCCGCGTGTCACGTCGACACCACTGTCCCAACTGTCCCACAATGCATATTCTATCAAATAACACACCTTACCCATTGTCCCACGACCATTCTTGCGCCCCGCTGGGGCGCGGTGAGGATGGGGGATGTCCGCCTACACGGGGGCGGCGCGCTACGCGCTTGCCTCCTGCCTAAACTCCTACGCGCCTCCGGCGCTACCACTGTCCCACGTCCGCCAATGCCGGCCGAAGGCCGGACCCTGTCTACCTCGCCAGAGGTAGAACTTTAGTTAGCCCCACATTGGACGCACCAGCGGACTATGTGGGGTGGAGCCGCCGACATCATCAGCCACCGTCGCCCGACGGGCGACCCCAATTCGTACCTCACCACCGTCCCAACCAAACAAAAAAAATAATTCGTGGAAATTCGTGTTAATTCGTTGTAAAAAACACCTGCGACTACTGTCCCGCCTTTGAGACGAGCAGGTTACTCAGACGTGAGGCGCCCTCGCGGTTGAGGTGGTCGGCGTCAAGGTAACACTCGGCGGTGAACGTGCTGTCAGCGTCAAAGAGGTCAACGCGGTGTGCGTGATAGCTCCGGGCGAACTTGGCAGCTACAGCGCGCATGGTGTCGCGCTGCCGCTGAGGAATATGCTTGCGATAGGTGGAATACGCCGGAGGGGTAAGCACCACTATATCAATTCCTCGGCGGCGGCAGTAGTCACCTATGCTGTCGAGCCATGCGCAGTTGTAAGCCACATGGCGATAGTCGGTGCAACGGTGGCGCTCTGCCGCTTTCAGTGCGGTGCGCTCCAGTTCGGCTACAGATACAGCACGAGATGAGTCGTGGCGGTTGAAGCGCCCGAGCGTGTCGCAGTCGGCTTGAGCGTCACCGCGCAGAAGGTGGCGAAGCGAGGGCAACAATTTGCGGTTAAACTCTCGTAGGTTGAACAGCTCCATACCGTAGCGCGAACACCGCGAGTGCTTATCACAGTCCATATACAGACGATAGGCGGTGGCGCGCGCGCGGTCACCATCGAGCTGTTCGATGGGTGGGTCGAATATGTTTACTGCGTCCACCACCACTATCACTCGACGCAGACGCGGACAGCGATCGCCATAGCGGCGCAACACAAAGTAGTCGTACTCAGGGTGCTGCGACACATTTGCGAGATTAAAAGCGCTGTCGCCCAATAGCGAGGCGTCCACTCCGTAATAGGAGTGAGAGCCGCCAAGCACAAGGGTCGAAACGCGCTCGGCGTTACGTGTCATCCAAGCATCCTTATATTTGTACGAATTGGGATGATGCCGCACCACCGCCTCGGCGGCAAGCAATAGCGCCACCACCATCGCGGCAAACATAGCGAAATATGTCACAAAGCGTTTCATCGTTCAGAACTGTGAATAAATAAACTCCTGCGGGGCTTGCTGAGCGAGGATGACGATAAGCGTAAGCGCCACATACAGTGCCCAGCGCACGGGGCGCGACGCAAACAGGCGGCATTCGTCTATTTGCAGCGCGTGAGCCTTGCCTCGCTGGAGCCACTCCACGGCTATAAACGCCATGCATAGCGCCAGCTCTTTCAGCCCCACTATGCCTCCGGCGGTAAGCGGACGCGTTGCTATCGCGCTCACGTAATGCCCAGCATCTGCAAGGGTCTCGGCACGGAACAGGATGCGCCCGAATGTCACGAGAGAGAACGTGACCAACATCAGACACGCCTCGCGCAACGACGGCAACACTCGCCCCGCGGCCACCTCACTCGAGTACTTCGCTCGCACGCCGCTCACCACGTAGAATGAGCAAATAGCAGCGTGATACAGCCCGTAGAGCAGGAACGTGGCGTCGGCGCCGTGCCACAGCGCCACCACCATGAACACCACCGTCACGTTCAGCACCACACGCCATTTACGGCAACGGCTGCCACCGAGCGGAATGTAGAGATAGTCGCGGAACCAAAGCATGAGCGTGATGTGCCAACGGCGCCAAAATTCCGGCACCGATCGTGAGAAATAGGGATTGCGGAAGTTGGGCGACAGCTCTATGCCCAACAGACGCGAAGTGCCCAACGCGATATCGATATACCCCGAGAAGTTGCAGTAAATCTCAAACGAGAACAGTACGCACGCAACCACCAGCGACAGGGCGCTCATGCCGTCGATATTGCCCCACGCGCTATCGACCACGGGAGAACAATAGCCGGCTACAATAAAGGTCTTAAACAGTCCCCAAAGCGCTTGTCTGCAACCGTCTACGGCACCTGCGTAGTCAAACCGGCGAGGCGACAAAAGCTGAGGCAGCAACGTGTCGGCGCGCTCAATAGGCCCTGAGACAATCTTCGGGAAATAGGCCATAAACAGCAGGAAGTCGACCACTCGACGCGGGCCGCGACTTTTGCCGCGCGTCACATCCACCAGATAGGCTATCGCCTGGAAGGTATAGAACGATAGGCCGACGGCTGAAAAGCCACAAACGTCGGCAAAGAAGCTGAAATACTTGAACGTAACCAGCGTTGCCACATGTAGTGCCACGCCCGTAGCGCACAGCAAACGCCGCGCGCGCCGCGCCACGGTAGTGTCAATAGCCAGCCCAAACCCCCACGTCACAAGGCTCGACGCCAACAGCAACAGCAGCACGCGCCAGTCGCCCCAAGCGTAGAACAGATAGCTCGCGGCAAGCAGCAGCACATTCTGCCACCGCACGCGACCGGCAAGCGCCCAATACAACACAAACACCGCCGGCAGAAAGACCAAATACTCAATCGACACAAACGACATAAACCCTCTGGTCTGCAACTGAAAAACGATAGTCCAAACGACCGCGACAGCGGTTACTCTACGTAGAGGACGAGACCCTTGAGATATTCGCCTTCGGGGTGATAGATGTTGATAGGATGGTCGGCTGGCTGGGTCAGCTGGTGCAGAATGCGCACTCGACGACGAGCCATCGCCGCCGCGGTGAACACCGCCAGACGGAACTGATCCTTGTTGACCGCCTGAGAGCACGAGAAGGTGAACAAAATGCCACCGGGAGCAATCTTGCTGAACGCCTTGGCGTTGATCGTGCGATAGCCGCGCAGGGCGTTTTGCAACGCGCTCTTATGCTTGGCAAAGGCCGGCGGATCGAGTATGATGAGGTCATAGCTATCCTGACGCATCGCGTCGAGGAATTTGAAGGCATCTTGAGCGAACGCCTCATGACGGGTGTCACCGGGGAAGTTGAGCTCCACATTGTCGTTGGTGAGCTGAATGGCTTTTGCCGACGAGTCCACCGAGTGGACAAGCGTGGCTCCACCGCGCATGGCGTAGAACGAGAAGCCGCCGGTGTAGCAGAACATATTGAGCACGCGTCGGCCCGCGCTGTAGTGCTCAAGTAGCCGACGGTTCTCGCGCTGGTCCACGAAGAAACCTGTTTTCTGGCCCTTTAGCCAGTCTACATGGAAGCGAAGGCCGTTCTCCATCGCTATGTTGGTGGAATAACTGCCAATCAGGTATTGGTTTACAGGGTCGAGAGCCGCCTTATAAGGCAAAGTGGTCTCGCTCTTGTAATATACGTTGGCTATATCAAGCCCTTCCACCTGCGTGAGCGCTTGCGCTATGAGGTCGCGCTGGAAGTGCATTCCGGGTGAATGGGCTTGAAGCACGGCCGTGTCGCCATAGATGTCGACCACCAGACCCGGCAAGAAATCGCCCTCGCCATGTACCAGACGGAAGGCATTGTTGTCGTCTCGACTTAGTCGCAACGCTTGGCGGACACTCAACGCCGCCGTCAGCCGTTGCCGATAGAAATCGAGGTAAATATCCCGCTTCTCAAACGACAGGATGCGCACCGCGATGCTGCCAATCTGATAATGACCTACGCCGATAAACGTGCCGTCGGCGGCAGCGACAGTCACCAGATCGCCCTCCTCGATTGCGTCGTCCTTGCTTGCTATGGCGCCTGAGAACACCCAGGGGTGAAACCTGCGCAGCGACTCGTCCTTGCCGCGCTTGAGGGTGATTTGCTTCATCTCGCTCATCATTGCATAAAGGGTTTTATTACCCACCGGTATAAGTCGTTACCGTTGGCATATAGCAGCAGCAATATCAGTAGCGTCATGCCCACCACTTGGGCACGCTCAAGGAATTTGTCGCTCGGTGCCTTGCCGCGCACAATCTCGTAGAGCAGGAAAAGCACGTGGCCGCCATCAAGCGCCGGTATGGGCAGGATATTCATAAACGCGAGGATTATCGACAGCAGAGCAGTGATGTTCCAGAATGCGCCCCAGTTCCACGTCTCGGGGAAGATGCTGCCAATGGCGCCAAAGCCTCCGAGGCTCTCGGCACCCTCCTTGCTGAACACGTACTTGAACTGTTTGACGTAATTGACGAGCGTAGTGCAGCCGGTGGAGATGCCGCGTGGTATCGATTCGAGCAGGCCGTACTCCTTTTTGATGGTGGTGAAAATACTGTCGATGGGCATCAGGCGAATTCCCACACGAGCGTTGCTGTTGATTTCTACCGGAAGTGTCATCTCCTTGCCGTCGCGCAGGAAGCTGATATTGACTGTCTTTTTCTTATAATTCTGCAGTTGGGCGGTGAACGAGCTATAGTCGGGCGTAGCCACACTATCGACACGAGTGATGCGGTCGCCACGACGCATTCCGGCCTTGGCCGCACCGTCGCCGGGCTGAACATCGAACACCACCACGGGCACGCGATAGTCCATAAAGGGCTTACCCTCCTTAGCCTCTTTCTCGACGCGGAACACAAACTTCTCGGGGATGGCGATGGCAACGGTGTCGCTGCCGCGTTTAACGAGCACTTTCTTGGCGTTCATTATCGACAGCAGCTCATCCGAGGTCATATAGTGCAACTCCTTATCGTCGGCACGCAACGGGATGTCGCCGTCGCGGAAACCGATGTTATGTGCAGCCTCGCAATAGGCCATGCCAAGCTCATCGTTCTGATAAGGCAGATACTGCTCGCCATAATGGTACACCATGCCGGCATAGATGATTATGGCCGCGATAAAGTTGTTGAGTACGCCACCGGTCATAATCAGCAGTCGTTGCCACGCCGGCTTGGCGCGGAACTCCCACGGCTGCATGGGTTGTTTCATTGCCTCGGTGTCCATCGACTCGTCTATCATACCGGCAATCTTGCAGTAGCCGCCCAACGGCAACCAACCGATGCCATACTCGGTGTCGCTGTTCTTCGGTTTATACTTGAAGAGCGTGAACCACGGGTTGAAGAAGAGGTAGAACTTCTCTACTCGCACACCGAAGATGCGCGCCCACATGAAGTGGCCAAGCTCGTGAACAAATATCAGTAAGCTCAGCGATAGCAGTAATTCAAATGTTTTAATCCAGAATGGTGACATTATTCGTTATTTGTTTCTCGTTTCTAATAGGCGAATTAAGCGTATTATAATTTAATTGCCTATTCACAAGTATTAATTTGTATTTTAAAATACCCGTGCCTTCAAAATTGATGATAATTCATGAGCATTTGTGTTAAACGTGTCTCGTTATTTGGTGACCAATTTCTCCTGGGCGTAGCAGCGGGCGGCCGCGTTCGAGGCCACGTAGTCGTCGTAGGTGGGGACGGACACAAAGGGAGCATGCTCCATCGTATCAATCACGATGCGAGCGATATCGTTGAAGGCGATTTGCCTCCGCAGGAACGCGGCCACGGCAATCTCGTTGGCGGCATTCATCACGCAGGGCACATTGCCGCCGCGACGCGCCGCGTCGTAGGCCGCCGTCAGCAACGGGAATTTCTCAAAGTCGGGGCGCTCGAAGGTCAGCAAAGCATAGTCGCTCACGCTCATGCGTTGCTCGCGCGAGGGCAATCGCTCGGGCAGACCTAAGGCGTAGCGTATAGGCAAGTGCATATCGGGCAAGCCAAGTTGCGCCTTCACCGAGCCGTCGCAGTATTCCACCATCGAGTGGACTATCGACTGCGGATGAACCACAATCTCGATGTTCTCATGCGAGACGCCGAATAGCCACTTTGCCTCAATCATCTCAAAGCCTTTGTTCATCATTGTAGCCGAGTCGATGGTAATCTTCGCGCCCATGCTCCAGTTGGGGTGATGAAGCGCGTCGTCCGCAGTCACGTGTTCGAGCTGCTCGCGTGTGAAAGTGCGGAACGGGCCACCCGACGCCGTGAGTATCAGCTTCGACACGTCCTCACGCCTCTCTCCCACCAGGCACTGGAAAAAGGCGCCGTGCTCCGAGTCAACAGGGTAGATTACCGACTTCGAGCTTTTCAATAGTTGAGTAATCAGCTCGCCGGCTACCACCAGCGTCTCTTTGTTGGCGAGGGCAATGATTTTGTCGGCTCCTATCGCGGCAATAGTCGGAGCAAGTCCGCTATATCCCACCATGGCGGTTACAACGATGTCCACATCAGCGTCGACCACAGCCGCGCTGATAGCTGCTTCGCCGGTCAGCACCTCTATACCGAGGCCGGAAAGCGCGTCGTTCACCTCACGGTAGTACTGCTCATCTGCGATAATCACGCGTCGCGGCTTGAAGCGTTGCGCCTGTTCGATAAGCAGCTTGGCGCTGGTGCGGGCCACTAAGGTGTGAGCTCGAAATCGCTCGGGATACTCGGCAATGATATCGAGTGTCTGACGGCCTATGGAGCCGGTGCTGCCCAATATCGCTATATTCTTGTTGTTTATCTCTGTCATTTTAGGGATTTGCAATTAAAGCGGCTGCAAAATTACAACAAAAAGTTGGAATATCAGTGATTGATAAAACGTTTTATATCATTTCTTGCCGGTTTTGAAGTCTACAGGCTCTACTTTCGGGCGAACCAAAGCGCGGACAATAAGCCACACCCCGAGCACCACAAAGGGAATACTCAACAGCTGGCCTTGGTCGATGCCCCAAGTGGCGCGCATCGATATCTCCCAGTCCTCCTGCACATTCTTCACATATTCAATCAGGAATCGCGAACCGAACACGAGCGTAAGGAATACACCGAAGATCAGCCCTGGGCGATACTGCGACTTCATGCGCCAATACATCCACATACAGATGCCGAAAATCACCAGATAGCAGGCCGCCTCGTAGAGCTGAGTCGGGTGGCAAGGCGGGGTGAACAGCGGGTCGGCGCCTTGCATATAGGCACCCACGTTGCTGATGAAGCGGAAGCCCCACGGTTGGTCGGTCACGCCGCCATATATCTCGTGGTTCATCAAGTTGCCCAAGCGAATGAGCGCGGCCACGAAGCCGGTGGGAACCACCACGCGGTCAAACGTCCACAGCATGCTCCGCCACAACTTCACAAGCCACGCCCACGCCTTGCCGCCTTTCACCTCGCGCTGCGCCGGAGTGAGCACACGCTCGCCGGTCACATATTTGCTATAGAAGGCGATGGCGATGATGATGCCAAGCGTGCCGCCATGGCTTGCCAGGCCACCCTCCCAGATGGCGAAAATCTCCATCGGGTGGGCACTGTAATAATCCCAGGCGTAGAAGAAGACGTGACCCAAGCGGGCTCCTAATATCGTTGCGATTATGACGTAGAAAAACAAATACGACACCCACTGCTCGGGAGCGCCCTCGCGACGATACATCTTGTCGACAATGTAATAGCCTACAAGAAAACCGATGGCGAACATAAGCCCGTACCACCTGACAGTGAACGCGCCCGCCGTAGCCAAGATAGGATTGGCAGTCCATGTAATAAAGTCGATCATCTTACTCTATAATTAGTATCTACATTATTAATATAACGCCCGAAAGAGCCTTGTATTGTAATTTACGACGGCTTTTCGTTCATTCTTCCACACCCACGGCACGGCAACGGGGATGTCGCCAACCGAGAGCGACATCCCCGTTTCGATAATTGACATATAAGGGGGTATATATGAAAGTTCTGGAATTAATCGGCAGCGGCTACCGCATGCTTGCGTTGTGAGATGAAGAAGACACACAAAGCGCCTACGAGCATGAAGACTCCGGCCAACAGCAGCATATTGCCTTGCAGACTTACATCGGGAAGCAGATAGTGCATCATACTCATGAGGAAGCCACCACACAGAGCCGCCACAATCTGCGGTATACAAATAGTGCAGTTGAACAGACCCAGGTAGGTTCCCATGCGCTTGCTACCCTCAAGGGCATTGGTAACGAGGGTGAACGGCATTGCCAGCATTGCTGCCCAACCGCAACCAATCAGGAAGTACGGCAAGAAGAGTACATACTTATCGGTAACAAACGGAACCATCAAGAAGCCGATACCGCCAATGATAAGGCTCAACGCGTAACCCACCTTGATATTCTTGAAGAACGGCAAAACCACAGCCCAGAGGACGCTACCGATAGCCTGCACGGCAAATACGGTGCCTACCCAGTTGCCGGCATGCTGATAAGCCTCGCTTCCGGGATCGGTTGTATTCCATACGGTGTCGGCAATGGAGCCGTTGGTATAGGTCCACATAAACATGAACGCTGCCCAGCAGAAGAATTGCACTACGCCCACCTGCAAGAACACCTTCAAGGCATTATTGCTCTTACTCTTGCCCTCGGCCTTTGCCTCGAGCGCTTTCTCCTCGTTGGCTGCCGCCTGGAATTGCGCCATCTGCTCGGGAGTATACTCTTTCACCTTGGCGGTGGTGTAAATCACACAAAGGATGAGGATTGCGGCTCCAATGTAGAACGACCACTTCACAGAGTCGGGCACCTCGCCCTTATCGGCAAAGTTGGCTACACCGATAGCGGTGAAGATAAGCGGGAAGAGGTAGCCTACTATTGAGCCGGCGTTGCACAAGAAGCTCTGAATTGAATATGCCTTCGCTTTCTGCTTCTCGTTCACCATATCGCCCACCATCATCTTGAAAGGCTGCATCGCCATGTTGATGCTCGTGTCGAGAAGCATCAGCATGCACGCGCCGAACACCATGGCCGCACCCACGCTAAAGGCGAAACTGCCGCTATTGGGCAACAGGCACATCACTGCCACTGCAGCTCCGATAAACAAATAGGGAATACGACGGCCGAAGCGGGTCCACGTCTTGTCGCTGAAGTAACCTACCAAAGGCTGTACAATCATGCCCATCAACGGGGGAAGCACCCAGAAGAAACTCAAATCGTGAGGGTCAGCACCAAGTGTAGAGAATATACGGCTTACATTGGCACTTTGAAGCGCGTAAGCAATCTGCACTCCGAAGAATCCGAAACTAATATTCCATAGTTTCCAAAAACTCAAATCAGGTTTCGTTTTCATATCGCATTGTTTTAATTAATTAGTTTTTTCGAACTTTGTGAAGGTAATTTTACAAAAAAACGCTCTCTTTTGGCGCGCTTCGATTGCGACGCGACCCGAGAGCGATTGTCCTATTGGTACTCGGAGTGGGACTTGAACCCACACAGCCGTAATGGCCAAGGGATTTTAAGTCCCTCGTGTCTACCGATTCCACCATCCGAGCATTCATGTTTTTGGCGCAAAATCGCCCAAAAATCTCTGAAAAACGTTGCAAAAGTAATCATTTTTCTTGAACCTCCAAAACTTTCACCCGTTTTTTTCCTTCCTGATAAGAGATTTCGAGCCATATTGAGCGCAAATCACAGCGGATAGTTGAGGTTTTGGTCGCTGAGGTTTTGCAGTACTTCTACCAGGAATTTGCGTGCCTCCCAGCGTGCCATTGGCAGATTGTTGAGCGTGTAGTTGCCGCAAGCGACGGCATTGGCTTCGGGTATTTCGTCGTAATACTCGGCGATATAGTCAAACATCTCAACCAGCAGTGGCACTATTTCCTGCGACGTGCATTCGCCCTCCACCAGCAGATTATAGCCCGTACAGCTACACATCGGTCCCCAATAAAGGATGCGGTCGCTCCATTCGCGCCGACGGCTCAGAAAGTGCTTCGCCAGGTGGTCGATTGTATGGAGCGCTCCTTGGCTCACCGACGGCTCGCGATTGGGCAGTTTCATCCGTATGTCGAACGTGGTGATTACTCCCCCGCCGGCCAATTTATCCATTCGCGCAACAAACACTCCTCGCAGCAATCGGGTGTGGTCGACTTTAGTTTGTAGTATCCTTTCCATATTGGTTCTCTTTTGTTCTTTTAATATCATTTCAGTGCGAGCAATAGCTGGCGTATAATCTCAAACGTATGCTTCGGGGCCTCAGCCCAGAAGTCGTTGTATTGCACAGTGTTCGTGCGCCCGGCTCCAGGCGAGTCGCTTATCACGCGCAAACTCATAAATGGCGTTTGCAGCCTATAGCACACTTGCGCGATAGCGCCACTCTCCATGTCGACGGCCAGCGCCTCGGGATATTTTGCCTTTATCGCCTTCACCTCGTCGAGGGTATCGATAAACTTGTCGCCGGTGCAAATAAGTCCGCGCTTAATGTCAGGACGCTGCGGCAGTGCGGCCACCACCTTCTCGTCGGCTTCAAAGTATTGCGGCAGGCCTTGAATACCCCACCCCACCTCGGGGCCGCACCATGCGTCGTGATACGCCACACGGACACCTACCACCACGTCCATAATGTTCGCCTCCGGGTCGGCTCCGCCGGCCACGCCGGTATTGATTATCACGTCGGGCGTAAAATTGTGAATCATCGTCAGAGCGCCCATCGCCGCGTTCACCTTGCCAATGCCGCACTGGTGCACCACCAACTCGTGGTCGCCCAACTGACCGCAATAGAAGTCAGCATCATCCAAGTTTACGTCGCTCATTCTCTCAAGCTTGGGCAGCAGCAGATCGAGTTCCTTCTGCATCGCTACTATTATACCTATATTCATATTTCGATATACTGGATTAAATTTTACATTCAGGCGGTAAAATTACTCATTTTTTACCAAACGCACAACCATTAAGCGCTTTTTTCGCTAAAAAAGGTGAATTTTCCGCTTTTCGCTTGGCGCAATCAAGAAAAAACCGTAAATTTGACGGATTATTTGTCAAAAAAATCAACTATATGAAGGCTAATAAATTATTACTCATCGCTGCAATCTGCGCCGCTTTCGCGCTCACGTGCCATGCCGACAATCGATGGCGCTCTGAGGTCGACCGTCTCATTCAGGCCGGCGAGTTTGCCCGTGCCGAGCAGGTGATGAAACGGTTGCCGAAGGCCGAGCGCACTCGATGCGAGGTGCAAATCGACTCGCTATGCACCATCATGCAACGAATTCGCAAGGACTTCACCATGACGCCAGAGCAAGGCGTGGCGCTCATTCGCGAACGTATGCCCAACGTTACACCCGAGCAAATAACCGACTGGAAAGCCAACCACAAGCTTGAGTATATGGTGATCGACGGCAAGGAATGGTGGTTTCGCAAAAGCGTGAGAAACCTATGGTTGTTGGCCGACGAATTCAAGGATGAACAGGATGCCGACAAGGAGCAAAGCTACGCCTCCAGACGCCGATATTATCTGGAAGCGATGCAAACGCCGGCCGACGCCAACGGCTGTCGTGACCGCCGCCACGTAGCCATCACCTTCACCCTCGATGTTGACGCCGATGCGGTACCCGCAGGCGAAACCATTCGCGCATGGATGCCTTTCCCCTACGAGAACCTGCGGCAGACAGGCATTCGCTACACCGGCGGTAACCGTCCCGTCACCTTCAGCACCGGCAGCCGCCACCACACGGTATACATGGAGGCCACGGCAGTAAAAGGACAGCCCACCCACTTCGAGTATTCATTTGAATACGACGTGGCGGAGCGACATATCGCCCAGCAAGACCTGCTCGCCATGCTCGAACCTTACGACAAGCAAAGCGAACTATACCGTCGCTACACCGGCAACGACGGACCGCACATACAAATCTCGCCCGAGTCAATCAGCCTCGCGCGCGAAATAGTGGGCGACGAAACCAACCCCGTGCTGCAAGCTGCTAAAATATACTATTGGATCTCGAAGAGCTTTCCATGGGCCGGAGCGAGAGAGTACAGCACCATTCCTAATATGCCGCAATACGTGATGGAACACCGCCACGGCGACTGCGGACAGGTGGCACTACTCTACATCACGCTGGCGCGCTCGCTCGGCATACCCGCGCGATGGGAAAGCGGATGGATGCTTCACCCGGGCGAGGTGAACTGGCACGACTGGGCCGAGACCTACTTTGAGGGCGTGGGATGGGTTCCTACCGACCCCTCGTTCGGACGATCGACAGTCGATACGCCTATGAACGACTACTACGCCACCGGCATCGACCTCTACCGCATGGCGAGCAACGAGACCGTAGGCGACCGCCTGAGCCCGCCCAAGAAGTTCATCCGCAGCGAGACTGTCGACTTCCAGCCCGGCGAGGTGGAATGGCGAGGCGGCAACCTCTACTACGACTGCTGGCACTCACGCCTCACCGTCAATTCAATCGAAAAAATCAACAAATAACAGAAATCACAAAACAACGGACGAACAAAAGCTTAAAAATAAGGTTGTTCCAAGTTGTTAATTAGTTGTTTGTATATAACACCCGACTAAACGAACGACGAGTAACAAGAAACGAAATATGAGACATCTGTTTTTTATAATTATCGCCCTCTTGGGCCTGAGCCTGCAGGCCGCTACGCCGCAGGAAGTGATCGACCAACTTAAAGCGAACATCGCGCCCGACAAGCGAACCGCCATCTTCAACGTCACCGCCGACTGCCAAGGAGCCGCCGGCACCGTGGGGCTGCGCGAACAATACGAAGCTGTGGTCAGCGCCCTGCGCGACGCCGGATTCAACGATATTCCCATCAACATCAAGGTGCTTGAGACGAGCGTCGCCAGCAACCGGCGCTGGGCCCTCGTCACCAACGCGGTGGCCACGCTCCGCGCCGAGGGTAAACATAGCGCCGAGTGTGAAACGCAATGCATAATGGGTATGCCGCTCAAGGTGCTTGAGGTGGGCAGTGAATGGTGCCGTGTGGTGTGTCCCGACGGATACATCTCGTGGGTGCCGAAAAGCTCAATCTCGTTCCGGAGCGACAACGGCCTCAACAAGTGGAAGAAAGCCAAGCGATACGTCGTCACCGTGTACAGCTCGCGACTAACCTCAACGCCGGGCGGCGACGAGACTGTCACCGATCTCACGCTGAGTAACATACTTGAATGGCAGGCCACCGAAGGGGACTTCTTGCTGCTGGCGCTACCCGACGGACGCAAGGGCTACCTCCACAGCGGCGAGGCGCAAGAACTCTCGCAATGGGCCGGGCAGGAGTTCAATCCGGCATTGCTCGAGAAAACGGCTCGCCGAATGATGGGCTCTACCTATCTGTGGGGCGGCACCTCCACCAAGATGACCGACTGCTCGGGACTGACTAAGGTGTGCTACCTCGCCAACGGCATCATCCTGCAACGCGATGCCTCACAACAAACTCTCACCGGCACGAAAATCAGCCGCGACCGATGGCGCACTGCACGCGCAGGCGACCTCGTGTTCTTCGGTAACGAACAGACCGGACGCGTCACCCACGTGGGAATGTATCTGCGCGACGGCAAGATTATTCACTGCTCGGGGCGCGTGAAAATCAACAGCCTCGACCCTAAGGACAGCGACTACCTCAAGGGTTACGGTTTCCTCTCTATCAGCCGCATCGACGGTATGGTGGGCACAAAGGGCATTACTGCTGTAAAGGATCATCCCTGGTACTTCTGAAACAACTGATTTTCCACTGATCATTTCTTAACCTTTAAGGCTTTTTAATAACGAACTTACACAATTATGAGATTTTCCGACAACGAGTTGCGCTACTTGCGTCTGCTGGCACGCAACTTTCCTAATATAGCCACAGCCTCAACCGAGATTATCAACCTTGAGGCCATTCTCAACCTGCCTAAAGGCACCGAGCACTTCCTTGCCGACCTGCACGGCGAGTACGAGGCGTTCCAGCACGTGTTGCGCAACGCCTCCGGCACGATTAAGCGGAAAGTGCGCGAGAACTTCAATGAGACTCTCAGCCGAAACGAGCAAAAGCAACTTTGCACACTCATCTACTACCCCGAGCGCAAGCTCGAACTTGAGAAAGAAAACCGTCGCGACCCTGCCGACCTAAACGACTGGTACTTCATCACCATCAACCGCTTGGTGAAGGTATGCCGCGACGTCTCGTCAAAATACACGCGTTCTAAAGTGAACAAGGCTCTGCCGCGCGACTTCGCCTACATCATTCAGGAGCTATTGCACGAGTCGAGCGCTGACCCCAACAAACAGGCGTACGTAGACGTGATTGTGCAAACCATCGTCAGCACCGGGCGAGCCGACGACTTTATCGCCGCACTCTGCTACCTCATCCAGCAGCTCACCATTGATATGCTGCACATCTTGGGCGACGTGTTCGACCGCGGGCCGAGCCCACACAAAATAATGGATATCCTGTGTAACTACCACAACTTCGATATCCAGTGGGGCAACCACGACATACTGTGGATGGGTGCCGCTTCGGGCAACGACTGTTGCATCGCCAACGTGATAAGAATCGCACTTCGCTACGGCAATCAAGCCGTGCTCGAGGACGGCTATGGCATCAACCTACTACCACTCGCCACCTTTGCTATCGACCGCTATGGCGACGACGATTGCGCCTCGTTTGAGACGCGTGTCACCACCATCGACAACGCGCGCCAAAAGAGCCTCATCGCCCAAATGCACAAGGCAATCACGATCATTCAATTCAAACTGGAAGCTGCCACCATAGCACGACGCCCCGACTTTGACATGGACGACCGACGTCTTTTGCACCTGATCGACTTC
>JAFVDY010000130.1 GCA_017478265.1 Muribaculaceae bacterium
GTACCCTGGCTTACCGTAATCATCAACCTCGAGTTGAGCCACGCGCAGAGTACTCCCACGGCAAGCACCGCCGCCAGCTTAATCAGCGCTATCGCCAGGGGCGAGAACGAGGGGGTGTCGACTTGGCTCAGCGGCAGTATGTACTCGTCGATTAGGCTACGTGTGAAGAGCGACGAAACAAGCGTGGTGATGCTGGTTACCATGATGCAGGCCGCCACAGTGAGCAGCAGCCATTTATAGTCGGCAAGCACCATTCGCAACAGTCGCATCGCCGTCTTCATTCCGCCCTTAGGCATCTTAGCCTTAGGGCCGCCGTGTCGCGGGCCCGCGGGTCCGCCCATTGTCATTCGTGCCATATCTCGTTTCTCGTTTCTACTTGTTCGGTTGGTCGAAGTCGCCGTTGTCTTGGGTTTGAAGGGTGTAGATCTCGCGATAGAGGTCGCAGGATTGCAGCAGCCGCTCGTGGGTGTCAAAGGCGATGATTTTGCCGCTTTTCATCACGGCGATGCGGTTGGCGGCGGCCACGCTGTGTATCCGTGGGGCGATTATAATCTTGGTGGTGCCGGGCAGGGTGGTGGCCAGGCCGCGGCCTATGGCGGCGTCGGTGGCGGTGTCGCAAGCGCTGGTGGCGTCGTCGAGGATGAGCACCTTCGGTCGCTTAAGCAATGCCCGTGCTATGCATAGCCGCTGCCGTTGTCCGCCCGATAGGTTGGCGCCCCCCTGCTCGATGTGGGTGTCGAATCCGTCGGGCATGGTGGCGATAAACTCCATAGCCTGAGCCGTCTCGCACGCCTGGCGGCATTGGTCGAGAGTGGCGTCGGGGTTTCCCCATCGCAGGTTGTCGATGATTGAACCGCTGAAGAGGACGTTCTTTTGCAGCACCGTCACCACATGGTTGCGCAATGCGGTGAGGTCGCGTTGCCGCACGTCCACTCCGCCCACTTTCACCGTGCCCTCGGTCGCGTCGTAGAGGCGGCTGATGAGCGCCGCGAGTGTGCTCTTTCCGCAGCCCGTGCCGCCTATGATGCCGATGGTCTCGCCGGCCGCGATGTGGAGGTTGATGTTGCTGATGGCGTAGTCGCCTTCTGAGCCTTCGGCGCCGTCGGTAGAGTAGCGGAACGATACATTGTCGAAGTCGACCGAGCCGTCGCGGGCATCGCTCGAGTCGTCGCCGCCGACGATTGACGGTTGCTCGTCGAGCACCTGCGCGAT
This sequence comes from Muribaculaceae bacterium, assembly GCA_017478265.1. Taxonomy (GTDB): domain Bacteria; phylum Bacteroidota; class Bacteroidia; order Bacteroidales; family Muribaculaceae; genus Sodaliphilus. The sequence continues at coordinate 1,213 of JAFVDY010000130.1, forward strand.
GCGCCGGGCGCTGGCGGCACTCATGGTGAGCATGACGAAAATCATCGACAGCATCATCAATGCCGAGAGAATGGTCATTACGTAGGCGAAGAGCGATGTTAGCTGTCCGGTAGTCAAATCGCCTGCAACCACCAGTCGCGCTCCGAACCACGACAGTGCTATGATGCAGCTGTAGACCACAATCATCATCACGGGGTGGTTGAGCGCTTGCAGGCTCTCGGTTTTGACGAAGAGGTTGTAGAGCTTGCCTGCGGCTCGGGCGAACTTGCCGCTCTCGAAGTCCTCTCGCACGAACGCCTTCACCACACGAATCGCCGCCACGTTCTCGCGCACTACGGTGTTGAGCTCGTCGTATTGCTCAAACACCTTGTTGAAGAGCTTTACCGAGCGACTGATGATGGCATACAGGGCAAACCCCAACACTATGAGCGCCACCACGAAGATGATGCTCAGCCTCCCACTGATGAACAGACACATGAGCATGCTGAAGATGAGATTGAGGGGCGCGCGTACGCTCACCCGCAGCAGCATCTGGAAAGCGTTCTGAAGGTTGCTCACATCGGTGGTGAGGCGCGTGACGAGGCCGGCGGTTGAGAACTTGTCGATGTTGGCGAACGAGAATCGCTGTATGTGGCGGAATAGCGTCTTTCGCAGGTTGGCCGCGAAGCCGGTGCTCGCCAGGGCTGAGAACCTGCCGGCGAGCACCCCAAAGGTAAGGCTCACCAGCGCCATCGCCAGCATCAGCGCCCCGTAACGCCACACGGCTGCAAGGTCGTGCGCCATAATGCCCCGATCGATAATCCACGAGGTGACGTAAGGAATGAGTACACCCATCATCACCTCGAGCGCGGTGAACACAGGTGTGGCGACAGTGGCCCATTTCCACTGGCCTACTTGTGAGAGCAGTCGCTTAAGCATCTAAAGGGGCTTATAGGTAGGCTTGAGCGCCCTCAAATATCTTGTTGACGTTCTTCTTGTTCTTGCCGAAGTCGAAAATTTGTCGGGTGGAGGTGCAACGCGATTGCACGGTGGCGGCTGTGCCGCCGGTGGGTAGCGGAGCCACATTGACTGTGATGTCCTCGCCATCGGTGGCGAAACTGTGGCTGTTGTGGGCAATGAGGCATCCGGCACTGGGATTGTCGCTCACAATCTTCATGTCGAGCTTCGAAACGGACTGGTAAAGCGCCACATAGACGCGGTCGACCGGTTGCGGATAGCTCATCGTTGCTTGAAACGTTTTTCCCATAATTTTCAGTTTTTAGAAGTTGATATTAAGTTGATTTGATGTTCTGAAGGATGATTGACTTGTCAGCTGTCGCGCTCGAGCAGCAGTGAGAATTTTGTCTTTACCTCTGTGGGCGAGACGATGGTGCCCTTCACGCGCACGGTACCGGCCTCGTTGTCGACGTCGACCGAGGCGAAGTTGACGGTGACCGTGGGGTCGTCGATGGGAGATATGGTGTTGACAAACTTGAGGCTAATGACGGTGTTGAGCCTGAGGGCGCAGTCGAGGCGCAGTTGAAGCAGCTCGGTGATAATCTGCACTATACACACCCCTGGTGTGATAGGATTGCCGGGGAAGTGGGCACGATAAATCTCGTGGTCGGCGATCAGGACGATGGTGTCGCACGAGGTGTCGCTGCCGGTGAGGCGGAACATTGAGTCTTGCAGTTTCATCGTTGTTACGGTTTAGACAGTAGGGTGAACGACAGGCAGCGGGAGTCGCTGTGGTTGACTACGAGCAGGCGGCGAGGCGCGGCGGCTGAAGAAGCCTTCCCGTCGAGCGACATCGCCGCCGGGATAACGCCGGCATTAACTATGGCCGCGGCGGCATAGACGCCGAGTGCCGAGGCTGTGTAGCTCTCGCCGAAGATGTGTTTGTAACGCAATAGCGTGGCATCGGGGTAGAGTGTGGCTATTTGACGGTAAAGCTCGTCGTTGGCGTCGTGGCCGTTGATGCCGAGCATTACGGTGTCGACATCGCGTGGCAGAGTGTCGAGTGGTGGTGTGCCGTAGCTCAGCCGGCACTGCTCGAGGCGGCACAGCGGGTTGTCGCCCGGCTCGGTGGCTAGCATTATTGCCGCCGAGGCCTCTCCGGCAGGCACTTGCCGCGGATTACCCACGTAGCCAAGCCGCTTGAGTATATTGAAATAGGAGGGAGTGAGTTCGTCGTTGCCGGTTACGAGCGCCGTGGCTATGTCGCCGAGCGATAGCTGCACGAAGGCGTCGAGCAATGCGGCGTCGAACGAGACGCCGCGGTGGCTGTAGGTGCTGTTGTAGCCGTGGCAGCGGTGGTGGATGGCGATAAGCGAGCTTATGGTGTTGTGGGTCGACTGCATGAAGTAGGTGGGCTTAAGAGTCTGCTCGCCGTCGCGGCAGAGCGCTTCGAGAATTAATTCGGTGTTCTCGATGCAGCCCAGGCCGGTGCCGGTGATGATGGCGTCGGGGTTGTTGATACCGCTGCGTGTCATTGCCTCGCTCGCCGTCACGAGCGCCCGCTTGAGGATTTTGCCCATGCGTCGCGCCTCGAGCGGGTTGAGCCATTGTCGGAAGTTGGGATCGATGCTACGCACGTAGGGCTCGGTGTGGAGAATAGGCTCGGTGAGCCATTGCTCGTCGAGCGGTTGCTGCATCGAGATGTGGGTAGCGGCTGTGATATATATCGGTCGTTCGGTCATTGCGGGTCAGAGTTTAGAGATGATGAGGCTGGTGTCGTTGCCACCGAAGCCGAACGAGTTGCACATCACGTGGCGTAGCTTGCGTGGCGGCACGGGGTCGGTAGCCGGCCGTATACCGTCGGGCATGGCGTTGCCGCCGAAGCCGCAGTTGACGGGTACCAGTTGCTCTTGCAGCGCGAGCAGGCAGATTGTGGCCTCCACCGAGCCCGAGGCGCTGGTGGTGTGGCCCGTCATGCCCTTGGTGGAGCTCACTGGCGGCAATTCCTTGCCGAACAGTCGGATGAGCGCTTGGCTCTCGGTGGCGTCGTTGTTGGGAGTGGCGGTGCCGTGGGCGTTGACGTAGTCGATGTCGGCGGGCTTGAGTCGCGCCATCTTGAGCGCTTTGCTCATGGCGAGGAATGCTCCGTTGCCCTCGGGGCTTGTGGCCGTCTGGTGGAAAGCGTCGCAAGCGTTGCCGTAGCCGCTGAGCGTAGCCAGCGGCGTGGCGCCTCGCCGTAGGGCGGTCTCTTCTGTTTCGAGCACCAAATAGGCCGCGCCTTCGCCCAGGTTGAGGCCGGCGCGCGTGGCGTCGAACGGGCGGCACGGCTCGCGGTCGAGAATCATGAGCGAGTTGAAACCGTTGAGGTGGAACTTCGACAGACATTCGCTGCCGCCCACCACGGCAATATCGGCCATGCCGGCGCGCAGCAGGTTGGCGCCGAGTACGAAGGCGTTGGCCGCCGAGCTGCACGCCGTGGAGATGCTTGTGGCGAGCGTGAAGAAGCCGTAGCGGTCGGCAATCATTTGCGTGGTGGCGCCGCAGTCGTGGGTGTCGATATAGGCGTTGCGGCTGTCGCCGGCCAGGAAGTCGAGGTAGTAGCGCTCGCTCTTGTCCATGCCCCCCACGGTGGTGCCCGAGATGAGGGCGACGCGAGCGCCGTCGGCGCCGCGTAGTAGCCGCGCCTGGTCGAGCGCCTCGTCCATGGCGAGCATACCCATAAGGGCGGTGCGCGTGGTGGGTTCGGCGGTGATGCCGAGGCGTTGTTTCATCTCGCTGTCGCTCAACTTCACTTCGCCTAGCGGAAACTCGTCGTGAGTGCTGTGCAGGTATCGTCGCGGGCCTATGCCCGAGGCGACGGAGCGCAAGGCGGCGAGAGTGGCGCTTTTGCCCACTCCTATAGCCGACACTATGCCGGCGCCGGTGATCGCAATCGTGCTCATCAGCCCTTACTTCGTGCGGTGAGCGGCCACGTATTCAGCCATGGCGTCGATCGACTTGAAGATCTCCTTGCCCTCGGCGGGGTCTTTGATTTTGATGCCGTAGTTTTTCTCCATCATCACTATTAGCTCGAGCGCGTCGATGCTGTCGAGGCCGAGGCCTTCGCCAAAGAGGGGCGCGGCGGCGTCGATGTCGTCGGGTTGGAGGTCTTCGAGGTTAAGCACCTCGATGATGTTCTTTTTCAGTTCTTCTACTAATTGTTCCATAACTATAGTTGGTTTAATGAGTTATTACTGTTTGAGGGCGAGGAAGATGTCGGCAAGGAAGTCGACCTCGGTGTTGAAGTCGACCCATCCGGCCACGGCGCTTGTGGTGGCGGGGTCGGCGTCGAAGGCTTGGCCTACGATCTCCTCTATTATCGTTTGGTCGTTATTTTCAAGTATGTAGCAAGCCGTCTCGCCGTAGTAGCGGTTGCGGATGGCTATTTCGCCGGTGACGATGTTGGGCAGCGTGTAGACAAACACGGCCGGGCTCGGGAAGAAATGCTCGCTGTCGTGCGGGATGGTGGCCTGATAGCGCCGGTCGTTGGCTATTGACGCGTTGCGGTTGAAGAGGATTACGGCGCGGTCGTCGCAGCCGTTGCGGCGGTCGCCGTCGAGCAGCAGTTCGGTGGCCACAAAGCCGAGGCGGCACAGCGGGTCCATCTTGAAGAACTTGGGGTAGTCGCCCGCGGTGTGGCGGTAGAGCGCCGTGAGCAGCTCCATGCCGCGGCCGTCGACGGGCACGGGGTAGCCGTCGATGGCGGCTCCGGCGGGCGTGATTGTCACTCGCTTTATGATGTTCATCTCTCACCTCCTTTCTCGAAGAGCATGGCGGCGTTGCAGCCTCCGAAGCCCGATAGCAGTTTGACGAAGGCCCGTCCGGCGGTGGGGCGGTGGCTGTCGCTAACGTTGACGCGGCGCGACACGCCCAAGGTGTTGAAGCCTCGCGTGGCGAGCACTGTGCCGTGGTCGAGGGCGCACATGGTGAGCACCGTTTCGAGCACTCCCGCCGCGCCCATAGTGTGGCCGTAGTATCCCTTGAGGGTGTTGACGGGCACGTCGAGCAGTCCGGCGCGGTCGAGCGCGATGGCCTCCATCTCATCGTTGTAGGGCGTGGCGGTGCCGTGCACGTTGACCACGGCGAGGCGGACGGTGTCGAAGCCTTGGGTGACCGCTTGCAGAGCGCGGAAGCTGCCCTCGCCGGTGCGCGAGGGGCCCGAGATATGGTTGGCGTCGTTGCGGATGGCGCCACGCGTGGCGTGCCACGCGTCGGCGGGCGCGAGGTCGGCGCGGGTGTAGATTACCGTTGCCGCCGCTTCGCCGGCGTTCAGTCCGGCCCGCGAGGCGTCGAAGGGTCGGCACGGCTCGGTGTCGAGCGCGTGGAAGGCTTGAAAGCCGCTGATTATGAACCGCGACTGGAGGTCGGCACCCACCACTATCGCGCTGCGGCACGTGCCGGCGCCGATGGCCCGCATGGCGGCAATCTGGGCGCAAAGCCCCGAGGTGCAGGCGTTGGAGACCACGAGCGGCGCGCGACGGTTGCCGAAGTGGCCGGCAATCACGCGTGCCGCCACGGCGGGCGCGAGACGCTCGTCGCTCCACGCTCCGCGGCAGTGCGGGTCGAGCAACTCGATGTTGCCCTTGGTGGTGGAGAGGATGAAGAGCACGTCGCCACCGGTCGGGTCGAGGCCGCAACGGCCGAGCGCGTCGGCCACAGAGGCTATGGCGAGGCGCTCGAAAGGCGTGTAGCCGTCGCCGAAGCGCGGCAGCGCGTCGCGGTCGAGGAGCGAGGCGGTGAAAGGCTCCGGCAGGTCGCGCTCGCCCCGGTAACGCCGCAGGGCGCTACGATGGTTGGCCACGGCCCGATAGTTGTCGAGCGTGGTGGTGCCTAATGGCGAGTATATGTTGTCGGCGAGCTTAGCTATCATTGTCGGTTACTCCTTAATATATTATATCAGACGCCCCATTGTTCTTTCCATTGCACGTAGAACTCCGGCGGGCTCCACAGCAGGTTGTAGCCCTTGTCCATAAACACTTGCACGCTGCGCCCGGTTGCCATCAGCTCGTCGGTGACGCTGTCGCGAATCTCATAGTCGAATATGAGCTTGGCGGCGTCGGTGGGACGGTAGTAGATGTCGATGCGGGGCCGCGTGCCGTATTTGAGCGGTCGGCGGTAGTGAAACTCGAGGTCGACGAGCGGGGCGTAGAAGCCTTCGCCGGCGATGCGCAGGTAGCCTAAATTATAGCGGCGCCCGAACTCCTCGCGCGCGTCCTCGAAGTAGAGCGGGTAAGAGCCGTGCCACACGATGTTCATCGAGTCGACCTCGCTGAATCGGATGTTGAGCTGTAGCGAGGCCTTAAGGGTAGGCATATTGTCGGGTTTCACTTGTCGAAGCATATCGGTTACGGTGTTAATTATTCGTTGGGTTGTTGTGGGGTGGGGGAGGCGTCGATGTCGCTCAGGGCGATTTTCATCTCGGCGGTGACGATTGTCTCGTGGGCGACACGGATTACGGCGCTTACCATGGTGAGCTGGAGGACGCTCTCGAGCACGGTGACGGTGGTGGTGAGCGTCTCGCCCAGGCGTGGGCGTCGCAGCACGCGCAGGTTCTTGATGCTGCCGATGAAGCCGAGCTTGACGCGGTTGCGGTTGATGAGGTTGATGTAGCCCAGCCGGGCGGCGCAGTTCTGGGCTATGTTCTCGATCAGGGCGCAGGCGTTGAGTGTGTCGCCCTCGAGGAAGATGTTGTCGGCGCGCACGGTGAAGGTGGTGACGGTGTCGTTGCCGTCGACGCTCTCGAGGGTGTCGATCATCACGAACGGCGGCTTCTGCGGGATTAGCGTCAGCACGTCGATGGAGCTCAGCGGTATGTTTTCAATCGTCATTTTGCCAGAAGTCGTAATAGTTGAACCATTGCTCGGGGTGGCGGGTGAGGATGTCGTCGATCTGCCGCGCGAACTCGCGCGCCAGCAGGGGGATTTTGTCGCGGATGCGTCGCGCGAGGGCATATCCCTCGGGGCGGATGGGGCGGATGTAGAGCCTGTAGCGGCGGGTGGCGAGCTTGATGGCGAACATGGCTATGGCGGGCACGTCGCGTTGCGCGGCTATGGCGTAGGGACCCATGGGCAGGCGCGCGGTGGCGCCGAGCAGCTCACATTCCACGTATCGGGGCGAGCCGAACAGGCGGTCGCCGTGGATCGAGAGTATGTCGCCGGCGTCGAGGGCGCGGTTGATTTGGAACACGTGCGAGAGGTCGTCGGCCACGGTGATGATGTCGATGTTGTGGCTGTTGAACAGGCGCACCTTGTTGGCCATCACCTCTTGTGCCTCGCCGCCGAACATCACCACGTTGAAGTGCTTGCGCGTGAGGTCGAAACTGTAGCCCACCATCTCGTAGTTGCCCACGTGGCTGCCGAGGATGATGAAGCTGCCAGGGCTGTAGTAGAGGCTGTCGAAGTCGCTCTCGCCGTCGATCTCAAATTCGAAGCGCTTGCCGGCGTAGGCGGCGAAGCGGTCGAGGATCACCTGGCCGAAGCGATAGTGGTTGCGGTAGGTCATGCCGAAGGCGCGCAGCCGGCCCAGGCCGTGGCGCCGGCGGAAGTAGCGGTAGATGGCGCGATAGCCGGCGCGGTTGACGAGCATATACACGGGCACGACAAACACCGCCATGAAGGCGTAGACGAGCCGCAGGCTGATGTGGCGCATGAGCCAAATCAGCGCGCGGTGCATCGCCGTGCTGCCGTCGGTGTTGCCTTGCCACCGTGCGTGCTCCATAGCCTCGCGGGGTTAAGCCAGTTTGCTCTCGATATAGTCGCAGAATTGGCTCAGCGTGGTCACTCCCGCCATCTCTTCGGGCTTGATTTTGAAGCCGAACTGCTTCTCGACTATCACCACTATGTCGACAAAGTCGAGGCTGTCGATGCCCAGGTCGTCCTTAAGCAAGGCGTCGGGCGCGATTTTGTCTTCTTCCACCTCCAGATCCTCAATCAGGAAGTTTTTTACTTTCTCTTCAATCTCTGCTCTTGTCA
>JAFVDY010000131.1 GCA_017478265.1 Muribaculaceae bacterium
CCGGGGCGCGGTGGACGGGAGAGCGTTCGCCCCGACACAGGGGCTGCGCGCTACGCGCTTGCCTCCTGCCTGAACTCCTAAGCGCCTCCGGCGCTTCGCAGTACCACCACACCCACTGTTCCACGTCCGCAAATGCCGCCGGAACGGCGGATCCCATCAATAACCCCACCCTGCGTCGCTGTCGCTCCTTAGGGTGGGGTAGCAACAGCAATAGAAATCGTCGCCCACGGGCGACCCCCATGTGTGCCACCCACTCTCCCACCAAAAAAATAATTCGTAAAATTTGTAGTTTAAAAATTAAATACTTGTTTAAGTTGTTAATTAGTTGTTTTCAAGTTGTTGTTTTATAACGTCAGCACCGCCCGCTTTACAATTTCTCATTATATTTTTTAAATTTCTCATTTATTATTCCTACCTTTGCAGCCGCTTTTGCGAAAAAATTTCAATAGGAACAAATGGAAAGAGGTTATATACACGCGGTTGTGATTGTGGTCCTTACCACTTTGCTGGGACTGCTTTTGTTACACTTTGTGCCTTCGATGCAGGTGGGCTCATGGCGCTCACGCAATGTCGATATGCTTAGCGACGTGCTCGACAGCGCGACAGCCAACCCCGACGACGCTCTCGTCCAGCACGCGCGCGTCGACACCTGTCGCGAGGGACTGGAATGTATCAACGATATGAGCGGGGGCGAAGGGCAAGGCATGGATCCTTTCTACGACGCTATCGACAGCATCAAATCGCTCGGAAGGCCAGTACGCATCGCAGTGCTCGGCGACAGCTATATCGAGGGAGACATCTTCACCGCCCACCTGCGTGAGCGCCTGCAGCGGCACTGGGGTGGATGCGGGGTGGGATTTGTGCCCATCACCGATGCCATCGCCGGTTTCCGTACCACCGTCACTCACCGCTACGGAGGATGGACCGAACATCACGCCAACGAACAATCCTCGGGATACAACTCCACCTACGCCAACATCTCCGGACACTACTTCAACGGCAGCGCCGGAGCATGGCTCGCTCTCGGGGGTGTGGCAAAGGACATCGCACGGCTCGACACATGCCAGGAGTCGTCACTCTACTTCGCGGGAACAGGCTCGGCCGAGGCCATGGCTTGCGTCAACAATGGCGACGAACAGGCTTTCACACTCAATGGCAACGGCGGAGTTGGCAAAGTGACGGTAAAAGGACGCATCGGTGCGGTGCGATGGCGCATCACGCGCAACAGCGGACTCGTTTTCCTCGGCGCGTCGCTCGACCCCGACCAAGGTATCGTGGTCGACAACTTCTCGCTACGCTCATCCGGTGGCAACCAGCTTAAGATGGTGGCGCCGAAGATGTTCACAGACTTCGACCAAGCGCGACACTACGACCTCATCATCATCATGTACGGTCTCAACGTGGCCGGACGTGAAGAGAGCAAATACGAGGCTTACCAAAAGATGCTCGGCGAGGTTATCACCACCATGAAGCGGGCTATGCCCGACACCGGCTTCCTGCTCGTAGGCACAAGCGACCGCGAGGAACGATACAACGGCGGATTCCGCACTCTGCCGGGCGTGGTAAGCCTAATCAACGCCCAGCAGCAGATTGCCTACGACAACAAAATCGCATTCTGGAACCTATACACCGCCATGGGCGGACAAGGCAGCATCGTCGAGATGGTGAAGAACCATCAGGCCAACCTCGATTATACCCACATCAACAAGCAGGGCGGAAAACACCTCAGCGCTTTCCTCTACGACGCGCTCGAATGGGGCTCTCGCAAAATGTAATCACCACAACTCATGACCGATCTTAACAACATATTTCAATCACTGCTCGAGGTGCTGCGCTACAACCCCGAGCAACCGCTCATCTTCTCGAGCGGCCTCTTCTTCTGGCTCTTCGCCGCTTTTATCATTGTCTACGCGCTGCTGCGTAAGGCTTCCACGGCACGACTGCTCTTCGTGCTGGCATTCAGCTATTATTTCTACTATAAATGTAGCGGCTTCTACTTCTTCCTGCTCGCCGTGGTCACAGTCAGCGACTTCGCTATCGCGGCACTCATCGGGCGAACGGCTTCGCGGGCCGCGCGCAAGTGGCTCGTCGCTCTCAGCCTGCTCATCGACCTCGGACTGCTCGGTTATTTCAAGTACACCAACTTCCTCGGCCAACTGCTGGCATCGGTCAACCTCATCAGCTTCCACGAGATGGATATTTTCCTGCCCGTGGGCATCTCGTTCTTCACATTCCAGTCGTTGAGCTACATCATCGACGTTTACCGCGGCAAAATCAAACCGCTCTCCAATCTGCTCGACTACGCGTTCTACGTCTCGTTCTTCCCGCAACTCGTCGCCGGACCTATCGTGAGGGCTGCCGACTTCATTCCGCAAATACGCCGGCCGCTTCTCGTCACACGCGAGATGCTGGGTATGGGCTTCTGGTTCATCATCATAGGCCTTTTCAAGAAGGCCGTCATCAGCGACTATATCAGCCTCAACTTCATCGACCGTGTGTTCGACGCTCCCACTCTATACAGCGGTATCGAGAATCTTGTCGCAATCTACGGCTACGGAATGCAAATCTACTGCGACTTCTCAGGATACAGCGACATGGCAATCGGACTCGCCCTGCTCATGGGGTTCAAGTTCAACATCAACTTCAACAGCCCCTACAAGGCGCAAAGCATCTCCGACTTCTGGCACCGATGGCACATCTCGCTCTCGACATGGCTGCGCGACTATCTTTACATCTCGCTCGGCGGAAACCGGAAGGGAAAACTCCGACAGTATCTCAATCTTTTCATCACAATGCTTCTCGGAGGACTATGGCACGGTGCGTCGCTCAACTTCGTAGCGTGGGGTGCTATGCACGGCATCGGTCTCGCCATTCACAAGATGTGGATGGGATGGACCGCCGGCGCGCGATGGGTGCGCTCAAGGGCGTGGTGCCTGTTCTCGCTCCTGCTCACTTTCCACATCGTGGCGCTCACTTGGGTCCTCTTCCGCAACCACGAGTTTGCCGACGCTATGGCAATGCTCAACCAGGTGGCAACCAACTTCCACCCCGAACTGCTTCCGCAACTCCTCGCAGGATACCCCTATGTGATGATGCTCATCGCTCTGGGCTACGTGCTGCACTTCTTGCCCGACCGTCTCGAGTGGAGGGCTAAACGCACCTTTGTCAAGCTACCCATCTGGTGCTACGCCATCGCGCTGCTTGCACTCATCTACGTCATCATTCAAGTCAAGAGCAGCGACATCCAGCCCTTCATCTATTTCCAATTCTAACCCCTACACCGGCTCACAACGCGAGTAACGAGTAACGAATGAAGACTTTATACGTTAGCGATATGGATGGGACGCTGCTCGGCGCCGACTCGCAGCTCTCCCCCACCACCACCTCACTGCTCAGCGAGGCAATACGAGGCGGAGCGCTCTTCACCGTCGCCACGGCCCGCACTCCGGCCACCGCCGTGCCGCTGCTCGCCGGCCTGCCACTCATGCTGCCGCTGATAGTCCTCTCGGGCGCCGCTTGTTGGGACACGCGGCAAGCCTTGTTCTCCAACGTAATGGCTCTCGCGCCCGACACCATCAGAGCTATCGACGACATTATGAGACGGCACGGACTACGACCTTTAATCTATCGTCACACCGGCAGCCAACTGCACGTCTACCACTACGGCGCAATGCACCCCGCCGAACAGCAATTCATCAACCAACGTCTGCACACATCCAAACTCTTCCACCTCTCCGCGCCCGACTACGCCACAGCACCGGGCGACGCCATCGTTTGCCTCGCGATGAACGAATACGAGAGGCTCGAAGCTGTGCACGCCGACGTCAACGCCAACGTCGAATGTCGCGCTCTGCTATCACGCGACCTCTTCGACCCGGCGATAGGACTGCTCGAAATATATGCCACAGGGGCAACAAAGGCGCAAGCCATCAGACGACTCGCGGACGAGCTCGACGCCGAACGCATCGTAGTTTTCGGCGACAATATCAACGACATCGAGATGATGCAAGCGGCCTCGGTTGCCGTAGCGGTGCAAAACGCCATCCCCGAAGTGCGCGACATCGCCTCCACCGTCATCGGTCCCAACACCGACGACAGCGTAGCGCGCTACATCCTCGCCCACACCAAGTAATCCCCCGCCAACCTCTGCCCCACTTCGATGTAAGATGTAAAATGTAAGATGTGCCAACCTCTGTCCCACCCGCCGATTGTAGGGGCGACGCACCCTATTGAAAACCAACACCAAAATGTAGACACGCGCCATGGCGCGTGTCGCATCGACACCACTGTCCCACAATGCATATACTCATTTATCCCGCCACCCCACTGTCCCGCCAATGCCGGCCGGAGGCCGGACCCTGTCTACCTCGCCAGAGGTAGAACTTTAGTTAGCCCCAATTGGACGCACCAGCGGACTATGTGGGGTAGGGCCGCAGCCAACCTCCACCACCGTCGCCCGACGGGCGCCCCCCCCTCACCGTCCCGCCCAAACAATAATTTGTCAAATTAGTCTAATTCGTGAAATTTGTAGTTATTAATTTGCAGTTCCCGCCATTTTTTCGTATCTTTGCACGGCAAAACGCATAACTTTTTAACTGAAACGCAGAAAAATGTTTAGCAAAATACGACGTATTCTCGCTTTTGTAATGGTAATCGGGGTGACTTTGCTCTTCCTCGATTTCACCGGCTCACTGCACGCATGGCTCGGATGGATGGCGAAAATCCAACTCGTGCCGGCCGTGCTTGCCGTCAACGTGGTGGTGATTGTGGCACTGATCGTGCTCACATTATTGCTCGGACGCGTCTACTGTAGCGTGATATGCCCTCTCGGCGTCTATGAGGACTTCGTCAACTGGCTGCGGAAGCGGCTCAACAAGCGAGCACGCAACCGTTTCGCCTATTCCAAACCCATGCATTGGCTGCGATACGGCTTCCTCACCGTCTTCGTCGCCGCTATCATCGCAGGCATAGGCAGCTTGGTGGCGCTACTCGACCCCTACGGCAACTATGGGCGCTTTGCCGCCACGCTGATGCAACCGATATGGCAATGGGGCAACAACGCGCTCGACGCCGTAGCCACGCGTTTCGACAGCTACGCCTTCTATCCCGTTGAGGTGTGGGTGCGCTCACTCCCGACGCTCCTCATCGCCATCGCTATGCTCGCCCTGGTCACCACGCTCGCCTGGCGAGGGGGCAGAACTTATTGCAACACCATCTGTCCCGTGGGCTCGTTCCTCGGACTACTGTCCCGCTTCTCGCTCTTCCGCTTCACTATCGACACCGCAAGCTGCATCAACTGCGGCTCATGCGCCCGGCGTTGCAAGGCTTCGTGCATCGATTTTAAACATCACGCCATCGACTACTCACGTTGCGTAGCCTGCGGCGACTGCGTCGACAACTGCTCCACATCGGCCATCAAGCTGAGGCTCGCTTTCGCGAAGCCTACCGATGACGGCAACTCTCACCCCGAGCCGCAACGCCCCATCAACGTCGACAGCGGCAAGCGCGCTTTCCTGCTCGGTAGCGCTATCGCGCTCAGCGGAGCGGCAATAGCGCAGACGGAAAAACGGCTCGACGGAGCGCTCGCCGAAATCGAGGATAAAAAGGTGCCTAAGCGCGCCACACCCATCCTGCCGCCGGGAGCTCTCAGCGCGCGCAACATGGCCCGGCACTGCACCGCTTGCCAGCTTTGCGTGGCCGAGTGTCCCAACCAGGTGCTACGGCCGAGCGAAGGTCTGCTCACACTCATGCAACCTATGCTCAGCTACGAACGTGGGAACTTCTGCCGGCCGGAGTGCACGCGATGTGGCAACGTGTGTCCCACAGGAGCCATCCGGCCTATCACGGTCGAACAGAAAAGCGCGACGCAAATCGGGCACGCCGTGTGGGTGATGGAACACTGCGTACCGCTCACGCGCAAGGACGACGAAGGCAAACCGCTCGCGTGCGGCAACTGCGCCAGGCACTGTCCCACAGGCGCCATTCGCATGAAACCGGTCAACCCCGACGCCGACGAGCCGGTGCTCATCCCCTTCGTCAACGACGAGCGATGCATTGGCTGCGGTGCCTGCGAGAGTGTCTGCCCGGCACGACCCTTCACCGCTATCTACGTCGAGGGCCACGACACCCACCGAACCATCTGACGCGAAACAAATTACAATCATAAGCAATAAAATCCGGAATATATGCAACCTCTGTCCCACACCTGCGCTGACGCAGTCAGCCCACTACGGATAACCCACGGTCGCGACCGTGGGTCTGCGCCGGCCACTCGCCCCCGCAGCCGAAGGATGCACACTATATCGCGACCACTGTCCCACCCCGCCAATGCCGCCGGAACGGCGGACCCTTTTAATAACCCCACCCTAAGGAGCGTCAGCGACGCAGGGTGGGGCCAAACAAACCAAACCCACAGTCGCCCGACGGGCGACCCCCATTTCTACCTCCGGCCCTCTGTCCCACAAAAACAAAATAAAATTGCAAATTCGTTTACAAAATAATAAAAGTTGTTGTTTTATAACACCCGCTTAAACGAGTATCTATACAATTATGGAAAAAAATAAAGTTATAATCATCGGATGCGGTGGCGTCGGCACCGTAGTGGCGCACAAATGCGCCCAAAACCCCGACGTGTTTCACGAAATAGTGATCGCCTCGCGACACCGCGAGAAGTGCGACGCCGTTGCCAAAGCTATCGGCGCTCCTAACATCTCTACCGACCAAGTCGACGCCGACGACGTCAACCAGCTCGTAGCGCTATTCCACCGCCACCAGCCAAAACTGGTCATCAACGTGGCGCTGCCCTACCAGGACCTCACCATCATGGACGCTTGCCTCGTATGCGGAGTCAACTACCTCGACACCGCCAACTATGAGCCGCGCGACGAGGCACACTTCGAGTACAGCTGGCAATGGGCCTACCGCGAACGCTTCGAAAAAGCCGGCCTCACCGCCATTCTCGGCTGCGGTTTCGACCCGGGCGTGACTGGAGTCTATACCGCACGAGCCGCTAAGCACCACTTCAAGGAGATGCACTACCTCGACATCGTCGACTGCAACGCCGGCAACCACGGCAAGGCCTTCGCCACCAACTTCAACCCTGAAATCAACATTCGCGAAATCACTCAAAAGGGACGTTACTGGCAGGACGGACAATGGGTGCAAACCGGTGCCCTCGAGGTGCATAAACCGCTCAACTACCCCGAGATCGGACCGCGAGAAAGCTACCTCATGTATCACGAGGAGCTTGAGTCGCTCGTGCTAAACTATCCCACCATCAAGCGCGCGAGATTCTGGATGACTTTCGGACAGGAATACCTCACCCACCTGCGCGTTATACAGGACATTGGCATGGCGAGTATCGAACCCATCAACTACCAGGGTATGGAGATTGTGCCGCTACAGTTCCTCAAAGCGGTGCTACCAAATCCAAAGGAGCTTGGCGAGAACTACACCGGCAAGACTTCTATCGGATGCCGCATCAGCGGAATAGGTAAAGACGGACAACCGCTCACCTATTACATCTACAACAACTGCGACCACCATGCCGCCTACCAAGAGACGGGAATGCAAGCCGTCAGCTACACCACAGGCGTTCCCGCAATGACCGGTGCGATGATGTTCCTGAAAGGACTATGGTGCAAACCGGGTGTACACAACGTCGAAGAGTTCGACCCCGACCCCTTCCTCGACGTCCTCAACGCCCAGGGCCTCCCCTGGCACGAGCAATTCAACGTCGACCTCGAACTCTAACCCACCCCCCGCGATGTAAAATGTAAAGTGTAAAATGTAAAATGTGACACCCACTGTCCCACTCCCGCGCTGACGCAGTCAGCACACTCCGGATAACCCACGGTCGCGACCGTGGGTCTGCGCCAACCTTTCACCCCCGCAGCCGAAGGATGCACACTATACCGCACCACTGTCCCACGTCCGCCAATGCCGCCGGAACGGCGGACCCCATCAATAACCCCACCCTAAGGAGCGACAGCGACGCAGGGTGGGGCCAGCAAAACCAACTGAACTCGTCGCCCAACGGGCGACCCCCATTTGTGCCACC
>JAFVDY010000132.1 GCA_017478265.1 Muribaculaceae bacterium
ACAACAATGCCCCCACTGTCGCACCCGACACCACCGACGCGACCACTGTCCCACTAATCAAATATAACCTATTCTATGCGATTTGCGATAAAATTTTCGGTGAATTTTGATGGTGTATTAATTTGTTTACTACATTTGCAGTTTGGAATGTGTGTTTTTTGTATTTAAACCGAAAAATTATGGACGCTACTATTAATAAGATGAGACAACTGGCACTCGAACTGGAGGGCCTGCTGGCACTGCTCGCCGAACCGCGTGACGACCATTTCAGGGCTGTCAAAGAGCTCATTACAACTAAGTCGGCCGAGCTGGCCGAATGCAGTCGTATGCTCGACGACAAGTGTCCCACTATCGATGAGCACGTCGAGGCCGTTGACTACGTCGACGAACCGGAGGTCGTGGCCGACGATGAACCCGTAGTGGAGCCAGCGCCAGCACAAGCGCCAATTCCGGCTCCCGAGCCCGCGCCTGTTCACGAGCCGGCTCCGGCTCCGGCACCACAGCCGTTCACCAACGACGAGACCATCACTCAGTACTTCCCGCCAAAGCCTAAGGCAAAACCAGCTGAGCCGCAGCAGCAACCAGCGCAGCCCACTCCGCCGCCGTTCGTGGCCAATAACGCGCCGCAATTCCCCCCGGTGCCCGATGCCGGCGACATTCGCGTCGACGAGAAATTGGGACGAGCCCTGTCGAAAGACCTGCGGAGCGCAATCTCGCTCAACGACCGATTCCGCTTCCGTCAGGAACTCTTCGATAATAGCGACCAGGAACTGAACAACGCGTTCAGCATGATTGAGAATATGAAATCCTACGGCGAGGCGGAGGACTATTTCTACAACTATTTGCGACTCGACCCACAGAAACCCGCCGTGCAGGAGTTTATGGAAATATTGCGCCGACATTTCGCTGATTGACGCGACTTCCCCTTTTTAGCGTACAACAATGACAGCGCAAGGCAAATTGTATATGGTCCCGACTCCTGTGGGTAACCTCGGCGATATGACACCGCGTGCTATTGAGGTGCTCAACAGCGTCGACCTTATCCTCGCCGAGGACACTCGCACCAGCGGCGTGCTACTGCGTCACTTCGGCATTACCACGCCCATGCGCTCTCACCATAAATTCAACGAACACTCGGCCGTCGAAGCCGTGGTTGAACAGCTGCGTGGAGGCACCACCATCTCCCTGATTACCGATGCCGGTACACCAGGCATCAGCGACCCGGGATTTATGCTCGCCCGCGCTTGTCGCGATAGCGGCATCGAGGTGGAGACGCTGCCCGGCGCTACAGCTTTTGTGCCCGCGCTCATCAATTCCGGGCTACCCTGCGAGCGGTTCGCTTTTGAGGGCTTCCTGCCGCAAAAGAAAGGGCGAAACAGCCGCCTCGAGCAGCTCGCCGGCGAAACGCGCACTATGATCTTCTACGAGTCGCCTGTGCGGTTGGTAAAGACGCTTGAGCAGTTTGTCGCCACATTCGGCGAGCAGCGACAAGCAAGTGTGAGTCGTGAAATATCCAAGCTTCACAACACCACCGTCAACGGCTCGCTCGCCGAGCTCGTGGCTCATTTCACCGCCGAGCCTCCTCGTGGCGAAATCGTGATAGTGGTGGCCGGTGCCGACGAGGCGCCGCGGGTCAAAGTCGACAAGTACGCCCGATTTAAGCAACACCACGCCGCGGCCCAAATCTCTGATAATAATGACAAATAAATATTGAAGAAAATGAAAAAACTGTTTTATCTTGTAATTGCTTGCAGCGCTCTCTTGCTCGCGTCCACGGCTTGCCATCGCGAGAGTCAAGAGCAGTCGCAAGCGCCGGCCGAGAACCTTGATTCAATCAACAATGTACTGCGTGACTCCCTGCAGAATGCTCGAGCCGAGATGGACACTCTCATGTCGCTTATGAGCGAAGTGAGCGATGGCTTAAGCGAAATCAAGGATCTTGAGAAAATTGTTTCTAGCACCAACTTCAACAGCGAGACTGCCGACAGGCGCGACCAAATTCGCAACGATGTCGAGCTTATTAAGCTGAATGTGCAGGATCGACTTAAAAAACTCGACCAACTCGAGCGTAACTTGCAGAAGTCTAACTCGATGAACGAGCAACTAAAGACCACTATCGACAGTATGCGACGTCAGCTTAAGGACCAACAGGCGATGATCGACGACCTCACGCAGAAGCTCGAGGCGGCTCACGTCGAGATCAGAACGCTCAATACGCGCGTCGACTCGCTTAAAACCGAGAACACCGAGGTTAAGCAAGAGCGTCAGCAAGTTCAAGCAGAGAATGTAAAGCTCACCAACGAGAAGAACGAGTGCTACTACGTGATTGGATCCAACAAGGAACTCAAGCAGCACAAAATAATCGAGAAGCGCTTCCTGGGCAAAACAAAGATTATGGAAGGCGACTTTTCACGCTCCTACTTCACCAAGGCCGACCGTCGCACTCTCAACAAAATCCAACTCCACAGCAAGAAGGCGAAAGTGCTCTCGAAGCATCCCAAAAACTCCTATCAGATTGTGGACGAAGGCGGACAAAAAGTGCTTCACATCACCGACGCCGCACTCTTCTGGGATCTCAGCAACTATCTCGTAATCCAAGTGGATTGACAACTACAGCGATAAACCGATTCTAAAAACTATATTAATTTACCGATGACAACTTTCATTAAACGCGTTGCCCTCGCGGCAATAGCCCTCGGCGTGATGTCGACACAGGCGTCGGCTGCCGACAAGAATGTCGCCACGGGCGGCAACCATGAGATTATTCTCCACGCCTGGTCGTGGTCGTTCAACACCATTCGCGAGCATCTGCAGGAAATAAAAGATGCAGGCTATACTATCGTTCAAACATCACCCATCAACGAGTGCTATGTGGGCGACAACGGAGGCCGTCAGCTGTTCGGCAACGGAAAGTGGTACTACCACTATCAGCCCACCGACTGGACCATCGGAAACTATCAGCTCGGCAATCGTGACGAGTTTAAGGCTATGTGCGCCGAGGCAAATCGCCTGGGAATCCGCGTGATAGTGGATGTGTTGCCCAACCACACCGTAATCGACCGTACGCACATCAACGCCCGCCTCGACAGCGCCGTGCACGGCCGACAGAACCTCTTCCACGCCAACGGTCTCTGGCCGATTGCCGACTATAGCGACCGCTATCAGTGTACCACCGGTGAGATGGGCAAGCTGCCTGATGTCAACACCGAGAACCCCGACTTCCAGTACTATTATATGCAATTCGTCAACGACGTGCTCGCTTGTGGCGCTCGAGGCTTCCGCTACGATACCGCAAAGCACATCGGATTGCCCGACGAGCCCCGCGACCCCAAGTCGCCGCAAAACGACTTCTGGGACGTGGCTATGGGACGTAAAGCCGTCAAAGGGCTCAAGCTCACCATTCCACGCGATCAACTCTTTATCTACGGCGAGGTACTACAAGACAAGAACGTGCCCGAGAAAGGCTACGCCGAATATATGGATCTCACCGCAAGCAACTACGGATGGGTGCTGCGCAACGTGCTCAACAAGCATAACGCCAAGGCCGACAACCTGCTGCAATGGCACCACAGTGTCGACCCCGCTCACCTCGTAACATGGGTCGAGTCGCACGACACTTATTGCAACGAGCACGCCTCTGCCGGCATGAGCGACGAACTGGTGCGCCTGGGATGGGTATTCCTGGTTTCGCGCCAATATGGTACGCCGCTCTTCTATTCGTGCCCTCACGGGAGCACGCGCCAGAACTACTGGGGCGACAACGAGATTGGAAAGGTGGGCAACGACGAGTTCAAGCACCCCGTGGTGCGGGCCGCAAACGAGTTCCGCAAGCGTAACGCCGACCTCCCCGAGCATCTCGTAATCAGCGACGACGGTAAGCAAATCGTTGTTGAGCGCGGCGACAAGGCCGCCGTAATAATCAACCTTGCCGAGACGGCTACTGACGTGAAACTGCCAGTCACCATTGCCAACGGCAAATATCGCGACGCTCTCACCAAGCAACGCTTCCAAGTGAAGAAGGGCACCCTCAGCGCTTCGCTTCAGCCCATGAGCGCCTACTTCCTCTACAAGTAAACCATTAATAATAAGTAACTTTGAGGCGCGTTCCCTTTGCCTTTCGGCCGGGAGCGCGCCTTTTTCTTTTGTGCCTGCGCCAATACTACAGCTTGCCGTGGTCCAGATAGCTGTAATAGCCGCTGCGAGCCACTATTATGTGGTCGACAAGGCGTATGCCCACCGCTTGGCAGCCCGCTTTGACGCGCGACGTGAGGTGGTCGTCGTCGGTCGACGGCGTGAGTTGGTTACTCGGGTGGTTGTGATACAATATTATACCCTCGGCGAGTCGCTCGAGTGCTGCGCGAAGGATAATCTTCACGTCGGCTACGGTGTTGGCGGTGCCGCCGGAGCTTATCATCAGCTTGTCGGTCACGCGCGACGCGCGGTTAAGTGTCACTATCCATAGTTCCTCGTGTCGCAGGTCGGCAAGCAATGGACGCATAATCTCGTAAGCGATGGTCGACTCGCTGATTTTCACGTCGTCCTCAAAAGCCTCGCCCTGATACTTTCGCGCAAATTCGATTGCGGCAAGAATCTGTATCGCCTTCACTTCGCCTATGCCGCGATACATCTTCACCAGCTCCGGCACGGTGCGTCGCGCTATTTTGTATAGCTTATTGTCGTGGTCGTTCAGGATGCGTTGGCACAGTTGCACCACGTTCTCGCCTCGCGACCCGCTACCAATCAGCGTCGCAATCAGCTCGGCGGGCGTAAGCGTGCGGAAGCCGTGAGCCAGCGCTTTCTCGCGCGGACGGTCCTCAATGGCGATATTTTGCTTAAGCGACGACATATCTCGTTTCTCATTTTGCCTATTTCCCGCGTCGCATGGCTATCTCTTGCGCCTCGTCGCGGCCGTGACGTAACAGTATCTTCCATACAAACGCCTTGATGAAGCCCCAGCCGTAG
Source organism: Muribaculaceae bacterium (assembly GCA_017478265.1). Taxonomy (GTDB): domain Bacteria; phylum Bacteroidota; class Bacteroidia; order Bacteroidales; family Muribaculaceae; genus Sodaliphilus. The sequence goes on from JAFVDY010000132.1 coordinate 4,963, forward strand.
CTAAGCAGCATCACATGGCTCGCCACCACAGCCAGTAGCGATATACCCGCATTGCGCGTCTGCGTCAGTGCTGCCACCAGCAGCGCGAGGGCATACGCCATTAGTGGTATCGACCACATCCAGCTACCGAAAAGCGACATAATCAGCAGCACAACAAAGCCGATAGTAAACAGCGCCGGCAAACAATGTACAATCTTGAGCGATTTGGGATACAGTAGCTTGAGTGTGATGCGCGACATCCCGAACACGTAGGTCTGCCGGGCGAACTGCCACAGGTTGCCGCGCCTCTTATGGTACACCGAAACCTCAGGTATGAGCATGGTGTGAAACTTCGCTTGGCGGATGCGCGTCGACATATCAATATCCTCGCTGAACATCTCGCGAAAGCCACCCACTTTCTCCCACACGTCACGGCTATAGCCCATGTTGAACGAGCGGGGAACAAACTTCTCCAGCGAGTGCCGGCCGCCACGTATCCCACCCGTGGTCAAGAACGACGTCATCGCAAAGTTAATAGCCTTCTGTGTAGCCGTGAAGTCGTCGCTCGCCTCGTCGGGGCCGCCGAAGCAGTCCACATAGCGGCGCTCAAGAGCCTTGTGCAGGGTCTCAAACTACCGTGGCGGTATCACGCAGTCGCTATCGAAGAACACGAAATACTCGCCA
>JAFVDY010000133.1 GCA_017478265.1 Muribaculaceae bacterium
AAGTGAACTTGGAATATGGCCTTGCGGTCGGCAATCTCGGGCAGATCGACATAGATCTGGCGGTCGAAACGGCCGGCGCGAAGCAGGGCTTTGTCGAGCATATCGGCGCGGTTGGTGGCGGCGAGAATGATAACGCCGCTGTTGGTGCCGAAACCGTCCATCTCGGTGAGCAACTGGTTGAGGGTGCTTTCGCGCTCGTCGTTGCTGCCCATGCCGGGATTTTTGCTGCGGGCACGACCTATAGCGTCAATCTCGTCGATAAACACGATGCACGGAGCCTTGTCCTTGGCCTGACGGAAGAGGTCGCGAACGCGCGAAGCACCCACACCCACGAACATCTCCACAAAGTCGCTACCCGACAGCGAGAAGAATGGCACGTCGGCCTCGCCGGCTACCGCCTTGGCAAGCAACGTTTTGCCGGTGCCCGGAGGGCCTACAAGCAATGCGCCCTTGGGGATTTTGCCGCCGAGCTCGGTGTAATGCTTGGAGTTCTTAAGAAAGTCGACTATCTCAGCCACCTCGGTCTTGGCCTCGTCCTGACCGGCGACGTCGGCAAAGGTGACTTTACTCGAGTTCTTTTTATCGAAGATTTTAGCGCGCGACTTGCCCACACTGAAGATGCCGCCCGTGCCGCGACCCATGCGACCCATCATCAGGAACCAGAACGCGATCAGCAACAGTATCGGGCCGAACGACCATATCCAGTTGGTCCACGACGTCGGGGCTTCTTTATATTCGATGCGACCCTTGAACATGCCGGCGCTGCGGAAGGCGTCAAGCTCTTCCTGCAGCTTATCCTTCGACAGTAAGCTCTTGGTGGTGATGGTGGGCGTTTTGCCGTTCATCATCTTAAGCGTGTCGGGATGGATTACCACTTGGGCAAGCGAATCGGTTATTTGGGCGTCGATTGTGTTGTTGTCGTAGATAGTGATTTTGTCAACACCGCCGGCGGCGAGATACGTCTCAAAATCGGAGAACGCCACCTGCTTGCTGTAGTTGGGTTGCTCGCCCTGGGTGTAGTAGAGCACGGCCAGGACGAGGAAGATGGCGACATACATCCAGAGGATGTTGTTGCCGCCCAATTTATTCTTGCGGTTGTTTTTTATATCGGTTGGCATTGTGTGGGGATATTAATATATATCTTCAATCTTGGTGATTTTGCAGTCGCTCCACAGCTCCTCGAGGTTGTAACGCTCGCGCTGGCTCTGCTCAAACACGTGCACGTACACCGTGCCGTAGTCTATCACAATCCATTCGGAATTGTCGTAGCCGTCGTAGTTGAACGGCTTCACACCGCCATGCTCGCGCACGTAGTCTCGCACACTGTCGGCTATCGAGTCCACTTGCATCTTGCTCGTTCCGCTACATATCACAAAAGCGGAGGTGGTTGCGTACTCGTTTTCGCTCAGGTCTACTATAGTGATATCATGGCCTTTGCGCTCCTGCAATCCCTCTACGATGTTTTTGATCAGTTCTTGTTGTTCTATCATTAAAATAATGCTGTAAAATATATTTTCCTGTTACATACTTGATTATCTATCGTTTGAGTTGGCTCACTGAGATTCGCTTGAGCACCACAATGGTTTTGCCGTCGCGGTCGAGAAGCGCGGTCTCGTGGTCGTTCAGCTTTTTGCAGTAGGCGGTTTCCTCGAGCGCGATCAGCATGCGTGTCTCGGTCGAGAGGTTGGGACACTGGTTGTGCGACGATACAAGGTCTTCAAACTCTACCGCAAACTCTTTGTTCGGGTTGATGGTGATTACACCGTTTATGATGTTGCAGCCGCTGTTGGCGTTCACGGTGAGCATTTCAACGTCTGCCACCAGTTTGATGTTACGCTTTTCCACATTGTCTCCGTTGAGCTCTTTCACCAGCCAACCGCCGTTAAGGAAATCGATGTTCTGGCGGCGTAGCTTGATCAGCGGATTGTTGTGTTTGTCGTTGATGGTGAGAAACTCGGTGTTGTCGAGGCGCGTGAGCGTGAACGAATGTGCGTCGTGTAACGCTTTCAGCAGCGAACGCTCGGCGGCCTCGGCGCTACAGCCTTTATTGGTGGTGATAAGGTCGCTGAACGACATTTTGTCGCCCTTGAGCGTGAAGCGGCCGTTCACCGCGTTGCAGCCCAGGCAACCCATCAGGCGGTTGCCGCCGGCAAAATCGAGGTAAAGGTAGGCGCGCTCGGGGGTATACACCGCTTTCTTGTTGAGTTCCAGTACGTTCCACTCACCATACAACTGTTTAGCGGCATTCTTCACTTGCACGGTTTTGGGGGTGTTGCGGTCGTCGGCAAGTGTCACTTGCTGGCGGTCTTTATCCTTCTTTTTCTTCGCCTGAGCGGTGGCGGGCACAAGAGCTACCGCAAGCGCCAAGGCTATTGATAGTATGGTTGAATATTTCATTTTCCGTCTGTTTTCTACATAAATAAGGTGCAAATTTCGCAAAAAAAACTCAAACACACAACATTTCACTGTTCCTTTAAGTAATTTTTACTACTTTTGCATCATGTTATAACAATTTTTAGGTATGAAGCTAGCGATTTTTACTTGTAACCCGTTTGAGGAGAACTGCTACATAGTGCATGGCGCCGACGGCAGCGATGCCGCGATTGTCGACCCGGGCATGATGGCCGAAAGCGAGCGGGATCATGTGGCACAATACATTACTGCTCATAGCCTTAACGTCAAATACATCTTACTCACGCATTGCCATATCGACCACGTGGCGAGCGCCGACTGGGCAGCGCAACACTACGGAGCGCCGGTGATGGGTAGCGCCGACGACCTCTATCTGGTCGACCGGCTGGCCGAGCAGGTGCAACGATTTCATCTGAACATTGACGTGCCTACTTTCTCACTCGACCGCGAACTAACCGACGGCGAGCAATTCACGCTCAACGGCGAGACGGTGAAGGTGATAGCGACACCGGGCCACTCCCGTGGCTCAATATCGTTCTATCTGCCCGACACTAATGCCGTGCTCACGGGCGACACGCTCTTCGCACAAAGCATGGGACGAACCGACCTACCCGGAGGCGACCTCCATACTCTGCTACACAGCATTCGCCAACGACTGCTCACCCTGCCCACCGACACACTCGTCGTCCCCGGACACAGCCAACCCACCACCATCCTCGCCGAGCAACCACTCTACGCCACCTAACCCACCACCAACGAAAATCCACTTGCAGCCCCCCTCCACACAACCCTACCTTTGCCCCAACCATTCTGGATGTAAGATGTAAAATGTACGACCTAGTGTCCCACCCGCCAATTGTAGGGGCGACGCATGCGTCGCCCGCGTGCCACAACCCATTGAAAAACCAACGCACAATGTAGGGACGCGCCATAGTGCGTGTCGCGTCCGACCCCCATTGTCCCAACCATCAATTTATACCCCGAAGGGGTAATAGTATATAGGCCGGTGGTAAGCGCGAAGCGCGCAACCCTGGTTACACCGAGATGTAACATATTATTATTCCATGCCGAAGGTATGCGAGTAAAAAACCGCCAGATAGTGTCCTCACACCTGCCGAAAACAAAAAGCGAAGCGCGAGGCTGACGCAGTCAGCCCACTACGGATAACCCACGGTCTCGACCGTGGGCAACGCCCCCTCTCACAGCCCGCAGCCGAAGGATGCGCACAAAACCGCACCCAGTGTCCCACAAAGAGTAATTCGTGAAAATTCGTGTAATTCGTTGACCAAAAAGCACCCTCGACCACTGTCCCACCCTGAAAAAATTCTACCTCGCAAGAGGTAGATACTATAAGTTAGCCCCACATTAAGGAGCTTGCGACGTATGTGTGGGGTTTGTTGTTTTATA
>JAFVDY010000134.1 GCA_017478265.1 Muribaculaceae bacterium
AATTCCGAGTACCGCGGACAGCGCGTAGAGGCGTTGCTTGATTTCCTTTGCCATAGCCACACGCTCCTCGGGAGTGTAGTCGGCAGCTTTGCTTGCCTCCTTGGCGGCTGGAGTAGGGAACTGCTTCTGGTAGAAGATGAAGATAGCGAGCGAGAGCAGCATCGCGCAGACCGACGCGATGAACGAGTAGTGAACGCCAGTGTTGAAGACGTCGAGATACTTGTTGCAGAACTCGCCCATGTCGCCTATTGCGGCGCCACCGCTCACCTTCGCGGCAAGTACGTTCAGGTTGTTGGAGGCCTCGGCTGTCATGGCGGCCGCATTGTCGATGAACTGATGGCACAGAGCCGGCAACTCGGCGTTATACAGCAGATTGTTGACGCCCAGCCACCACTCGCGCAGATAAGGTGCGATGAACGGTGCTACCAGACCACCGATGTTGATGAAGACGTAGAAGATCTGGAAACCGCTGTCGCGTTTGCCCTTTACGGCAGCAAGCGCCTCCGAGCCCTTCTTGGCGGCTTCGGCCTCGAGGTTGTCGTACATCTGTCCCACAATCGCCTGCAAGTTACCCTTAAACAAGCCGTTGCCCAAAGCTATCACCAGCAACGCGATGCAGGTGAAGGTCAAGAGCCACGTCTGATTGTCGGCAGTGGCGAGAATGGGCACCGATAGCATGGCGTAGCCGATAGCCATTATTATCAATCCACTGCGGATGGTGCCTCTGTAGTTGCGAGTGCGGTCGGCGATGATACCGCCCACCAGTGATAAGATATAAATCAAGGTGTAGAACACCGAGTAGATAACACCTGCCGTCGAGTCGCTCAATCCGAACTTCGAGCAAAGGAAGAGCAACAGCACGGCATTCATAATGTAGTAGCCAAAGCGTTCGCCCATATTGCTCAATGCGGCGGGGATCAGTCCTTTAGGGTGATTTTTAAACATAAGCATTAAGTTTTTTCTATAGTTTATTAATTTTAGTTGTCAGCATCGGTTTCGGTACCGGCCACAGAGGGCTCTTCCCTGTAACAAGTTGCAAAGTTACACATTATTTTTCAAATATCACCTGTTTTAGCCAATAATTTTCCAATTCAGCTCCAGTTTATCACTCATTGCAGCAAATTTGTTTTCCAATAACAGCTACGATGTGGCCTATTATATCGAAATGAGCCTCATAAACTCAGATTTTCATTTGTGTAAAGCGGGGTGAAGTCGGTTTCGCGTAGCCGTCGTGAGGGCGGCGTGATTTCGAAGGCGAGGTGATTGTAGCGTGTGCCGAACGAGATATAGAAGCCTTCGTCAATCAGTCGCCTGGCGAGTTTGGGTCCGCGTCGAAAGCCGTGGATAATCCATCGGTCGTGCAGTCGGTCAGACCAGCGTCGATGCACGTTAATTATCTCATCGTATGCTCTCACGCAGTGTATCACGACAGGCATCTGGCGCACGCTGGCGGCGATTGCCAGCTGCCGCTCGAGGATTTGCAGTTGCGACTCGATTGTCGCTCCACGTAATCGGTCGAGTCCCACCTCGCCGAGCGCCACCACCCTTGGGTGACGTAACATACTGTCGAGCAATAACAGTTGTCGTTCCAGATCGTCATCCGCTGTCGACCACGGGTGTACGCCTACCGAGTAAAAGCGCCCGTCACGCGGCTTGAAGTCGCGCGGTTCGACCGAAATCAGCGCCGTTGCGGGCGCGTCCGGGTCGTGGGTATGCCAATCGATGAACTCCATTTGTTACAGGGCATAGTGGTTGATAATAAGAGTTTTATAGGTATAGTGGCCAGTGTGGCTATGGCACGGGGTCGTAACCGCTGCCACCCCATGGATTGCAGCGAGCTATACGTTTGATCGCCAGCCAAGTGCCCTTAATGGGTCCATGCTTTTGTATAGCCTCCACGGCATAGTGGCTGCAAGAGGGCGTAAAGCGGCACACCGGTGGCGTGAGCGGAGATATGCACCGCTGGTAGAAGCGAATAGGCAGAATAAGTATCCATTTCGCCACAGCGCTGATGGTATTAATTACCTTCCTCATCGTGATGCGGTTTTAGAGCCTCAGCGGCGATGCGTATCAGCAAATCTTGCATACGTCGCTCAATGGCGGTATAGGGTAAAATTTTATCGCTCAAGTAGATAAACACAACATTGACGTGAAGGCGAGCTTCTGTTAGCGCCTGGTTGATCAAGTGTCGGTTGAGGCGATAGGCTTCACGCACCCTGCGGCGCAGCAACACTCGGTCGACTGCATGGCGAAGTCGCTTTTTGGGTATTGAGATCAGGAAGCGTGTGGGTGCAGTGTCGTCGGTCGCAACGGTGTAGACGGCGCGCAACGGATAAGCCGTCACGCCCTTGCCCTTGCCGCCGAACACGCTATCGATCTCGAGCTTCGAACAAAGTTTTTCTGTTTTATATAACCTATTTCCTATCATGCGTTTATGTCGAAAAAATGCTGTTTCGCCGTGCAAAGTTACAAAAAAA
>JAFVDY010000135.1 GCA_017478265.1 Muribaculaceae bacterium
AATCGTTCTAGCTCGAGAATTCGCGAAAGCGATCCATCATCCTGTCCTCGTCGTCGCCCGTACACCAACTGTAGCTCTTGCCGCTCGACACCGACGCCACATACACGTTGCACCAGTATCGGCCGCCACCCGAGTCGTCGAAGTAGCCGGTGATAGCTCTCGCCGCAGTGGGCATGCTGAGCGCCACTATTATCGATAATATCAGTTTTGACAATTGTTTCATAACGGTTAGCCTTGTTTTTAACCCACAAATTTACAACCAAATTTTGAATATTAAGTCATTCATGCCGACATTTTATAATAAAATAACATAATTCAATTACAAAATATAAGAAACCGGACAAATCATCACATCATTTCACACCTCACTCCAAAATAAATACCGATCGCGTTTTACTATCATCTATTTAGTATAATTCACGAAATTTGTTGACAAGAAATAGAAAAGTTGTTACAAGTTGTTTATTCATTGTTACAAGTTGTTGTTTTATATCGCCCGAATTAATACAAACTTATATAATTGCACATCTAATAGCCGATTTCACTAATATTAACGTTTAACAAGAATTTTTCAGATAAATTTTCGCCGAAAATTGCGTATTTGTCGAGAAATTTGTATCTTTGCACCCGGTATAGAAACTAATAACCCTTTAGCATAACATTAACATGGGCAAAAGATTACTCCTCCTGCTGACTTTAGTCGTCACCGCGTTGACGACCACGGTCAATGCTCAAGAAGAGCAAAAGCGCGAATTCCGCGCCGTTTGGTTCACTACGGTGAGCAATATCGACTGGCCGAGCCAACGCGGCACCGGCAGTTATTACGCCAACCTACAGAAGCAAGAGATGCTCGACTATCTCGACCGTTTCGCCGCCGCTCACATCAACGTGGTCTGCTTCCAAGTGCGATCAATGAGCGACGCCATGTATAAGTCGAGCTACGAACCCTGGTCGAGCTACCTCACCGGCACTCGTGGCACCGCGCCCGCTTGGGACCCGCTCGAGTTTATTGTGGCCGAATGTCACAAGCGGGGCATGGAGCTGCACTGCTGGGTTAACCCCTACCGCTTTGCCAACGGCTCGGCGAGCACATGGAACACCACTCAGGACCAACAGCTCAAGAACGACGGCTTGCTGTTCTCCTACACCAACTCGTCGGGCACAACAACCACCATTCTCAACCCGGGACTGAAAGCGTCGCGCGACCGCATCGTGAACGTTTGTCGCGAAATGATTACCAACTACAACGTCGACGGACTTATCTTCGACGACTACTTCTACCCCAACGGCACGCCAACCAACAGTAGCCAACCCGACTACCAGCTCTACGTCAACAGCGGCAGCAGCCTCTCGTTCGCCAACTGGCGACGCGAGCAGGTCAACCAAATGGTGCGCGACGTCTACAACATGGTGCAACAAACGCGGCCCGAGGTGCGCTTCGGCATCGGTCCCGCGGGAGTGGCAGGAACTGCTGCCACCAGCGCATCAAAGTACAACGTAATCCCCTGCCCCAAGGGCAGCGACTGGCAGTACAACGGCCTCTACAGCGACCCCCTCGCCTGGCTAAACGACGGCGTGATCGACTACATCTCGCCGCAACTCTACTGGAAAACTTCCCACTCCACCAACCCCTTCGGACCCCTCACCAACTGGTGGAGCTACTGCGCCAACCACTTCGGCCGTCACCACTACGCCAGCCACAACATCTACTTCATGGACAACGACGGCAACACTCAGGCCAGCTGGGAAGAAATAGCTCAACAGATACGCCTGTCAAGGCAATACAACGTCGACAACGCGCCGGGCTTTAACTTCTACTCGGCACGCTACATCAGCGGACCGCGCATGAGCGGACTCGGCGACTATCTAGTGTCGACTATTCTGCAAACAAAGGCAATCCCGCCGGCCCTCACTTGGAAGAACGCGCCAAACCTGGGCAAGCCGCAGAACCTCGCCAAAAACGGTGCTATTCTCACATGGGACGCCGCCGAAGGCTCTCTCACCAAATACGCCATCTACGCCATACCGAGCGACATTTCCCTCGGCGACGCCACCAGTCAGCAATTCGCAGGCATCAAGGGCGACTACCTGCTGGCGCTCTCCTACACCAACAGCTACTCCTTGCCCGCCGACAAACAAAGCGGATACTGGTACGCAGTAACCATTGTCGATGGCTATAACAACGAGTTCGAGCCTTCCTTTCTCGGATTGCCCACCGAGCAAACCGAGGCAGTGAGCCTCGTCAGTCCCGACGACGGCGCCACGCTCGACTCGTTCACGCCCACTTTCACCTGGACGGCACATCCACGTGAGGTCACTTATCGTCTCGACATCGCAAGCGACGACCAATTCTCCGACGTGGTTTTTACGCAACGTGGCATCAGCGACAATAGTTACTCTCCCGACTTGCAGTCGTTACCTTCCTCCACACGCTTCTACTGGCGAGTGACGGCCTCCGAGGTGGGTTTCCTTGATGCCACAAGCGAGGCAAGATCTTTCACCACAGCTAAGCACCCCGACGCCCCCGTGCCCGCGCTGGTCTACCCCGCCGACGGTGCCGAGTTTGACGACAACTTCCGCTTCGAAGTGGCTAAAACCGAAGGCGTGACAAGCTACACTCTGCAAGTGGCGCGCGACGCCGACTTTGCCGACATCGCCATCACCGCCGCGCTACGCGACCTCGGAGGCGACAACTTGGTGTACGACTGCGTTATCGTCAATCTGGGGGTAGGCACCTTCTACTGGCGCGTGAAGAGCACAGCCGACGGATGCGACGACGCGCTCACCGAGACGCGCTCGTTCACAATCACCGACATCGGCATCGGCAAATACGAGCCGGGGTATATCCGCAAAATCGACGTCGACAACGACTCCTACGGGATGATCGACAACCAACTGTTCACCAACAACTGGCTACGAAGCGTCCTCACCAACTACGGCAACATCACCTGGGAGAACAGCGGCTCGTTCAACCGCTCGATGACGGCTCTCGGCGATAAGGTCTACGTCAGCGGACGGGTAGAGAACTCATCTACCAGCGACTGCTACCTGCGCGTCTACAGCGCACGCACCGGCGAACGACTCTACGACATCCTCCTGGGCGAAGACGTGCAGGCAACCTACTTCCCCGTCAACAATGTAATGACCGACGACGCCGGACACTTGCTCGTTGCCAACATGGTGCTGAACATAGCAAACTACCCCATTAGAATTCACCAAGTTGACCCGACGACGGGCGAACTGACGCTCAGAGCCGAGGTGCGCGCCGCTCAAAGCGGACGCGTCGACCACGTCACCGTCACAGGCGATGTCGCGGCGGGCAACTTCTGCGTCTACGCCGCGGTGGCTCGCGACTACCGACTGCTACGCTGGACTTTCGAGAACGGCACGCAATCCGACTTCATCGACGTCGACGTCGACGAGTTCTACCCCGCAAGCGAAAGCGACTTCGGCACAGCCCCGCGCGTGACTGTGCTCGACCGCAACACCGTAATCGTCAACAGCACATCGAGCAAACTCGCCAAGTATAGCCTCACCGACGGTTCTCTGCTCGACAGCTTCTCGGCCAACACTGCCCTCGCACCCGAAGGCTCGGGAGCCAACGGAGTAACGCACTTCAACTTCAACGGCAAGTGCTACCTCCTTTACACCTACGGAGACTACTCAAAGGCCACCGGACACCGATTCATGCTCGCTTGCGGCAACGACTTCTCCTATGCCTCGCTCGAGCCGCTTTGGATCTTCCCGAAGAACGGACTCGGACAGGTCAACAGCACCACCATGAGCGCGCCATGCGCCGCTCTCGTGAGCGACGACGAGGTTAAAATCTTCGTCTTCGCTGCAGGCAACGGTCTCGCCACCTACACTCTATCGCTCTATCACGAGCCGCAACCGCTGCGAGGCGACGTTAACCTCGACGGAGTGGTCAACGCGGGCGACGTCAGCGCCGTCTACGGCGTAATCCTCGGCACCGAAACCGACGAGGGCGTAATCGCCAGGGCCGACCTTAACAACGACGGCGTAGTCAACGCCGGCGACATCAGCGAACTCTACGCCATCATACTTGCCGGCAACTAATCTCTAAATAGAACGAACAACGAGAAATGAAAAAAATGTTAAAAGTTATTGCCGTTTCAAAAATCCTGACTAACTTTACACATTTTTAAAACGAGAATATTAAATAACATAAACATAAACAACTTAAAAACTGACTAACAGCTTATGAGAAAACAGCTACTCTTATTGCTATTTTCCCTCTTAGTGATAGTGGCGCAAGCGCGCACTATCACGGGCGTTGTCACTCAAGCGAGCGACGGAGAACCGGTCATCGGCGCCACAGTGCAGGTGAAAGGTACCGCGCGAGGTACGGCAACCGACCTTGACGGAAAATATTCAGTTGAGGCTAACGACGGCGAAACGCTCGAAGTTAGCTATGTGGGAATGGACCCGAGCACGGCTAAGATTGTGGCAGGCAAAAGCGTCTACGACTTCCAGCTCAAGGAAAATTCCCAAGTGTTAAGTGAAGTTGTCGTCACAGCCTACGGACAGACGCAGGAGAAGAAAAAACTGAACTTCGCCGTTCAGACTCTCAACAGCGACGAAATCACCGCAGGCGCGGCCAACAACTTCGCCAGCCAGCTGCAAGGTAAAGTGGCAGGCTTGCAAGTCAACACCGGCGGAGGCTCGCCAAACGGCGACACGCAGATCATCATCCGCGCCATCTCCTCTATCAACAATGCGCAGAACAACCAGCCGCTGATGGTTGTCGACGGTGTCGCGATTCGAGGCGCAACAGCCAACTCGCTTGCCGACATCAACCCCGACGACATCCTTAACGTCAACGTCCTCAAGGGAGCCGCCGCTTCGGCACTTTACGGTTCCGAGGGTGCAAACGGCGTTATCATGGTCACCACCAAGAGCGGCTCGCGAGAAGGCAAAATCGACGTCAACGCGAGCGCATCAATCGAAATCAGCAACTGTATGCGCGTGCCTAAGGTGCAAACTTCATTCGCCCCGGGATCTAAAGGCTTCTATAAGGAGAACTCCGGTGGCGGCGGTTGGGGACCGTACCTGAACGAGAACGACACACGATACGACAATGTGGGCGACTTCCTCGGAACAGGACTCCAACAGCGCTACTCGCTCAGCGTCAGCGGCGGTACCGAGAAGTTCAACTCCTACGCCTCGGCTGCCTACACTTTGAGCAAGGGCGTCGTGCCGCAGGACTACCGCAACCAGCTATCGCTCTTCCTCAAAGGACAGTATAAGCCAAGCGACAAGGTCACCATACTTATGACCCTCAACTTCACCGACACGCGCTCGCGCGGTTTCGGCAACTCGATGTCGACCATCTACAACTGGGGCATCAACTACAATATGCGCGACTACGCCACCGACGAGGGTACCGTCAACTGGCGGAACCGTTACGACAACTGGGAAGCGCTAACCGACGAGCAACGCATCGAGGCAACCGTCTCGCCTTACTACGGACGATATATGGACTGGAGCCAAAGCCGCGGCAACCGCATAATGTTCAACGGACAAATCACCTACGAGCCCATCAAGAACCTGCAATTCACGGGCAAGGTGGGATACGACACCAGCTTCTCTACCTACGACGCCTCGGTTCACACACGCTTCGTCGAAAGCGACTTCGCCGACTACTACGACGAGAAGCTCCAGGCTAAGCGGGCCAACTCCCTCAGCCGATTCGGCGAATACTCCTTCCAACCCTCTCGTGGCTATCAGGTGACATCGCAGTTCCTCGCCAACTATACCCACACCTTCGCCGAGGACTACAACATCAACGTCTTCTACGGCATGGAATACCGCTACTCCTCGAGCGTAAGCGCAAAGATGGGAGGATATGAGTTCCTGCTCGCCGACTTCCAAAGCTTCGCCAACATCAACCCCGAGACCTACCTGCAATACGCTCCCTACGTCAACCACGCCACATGGGATAAATACGGCTACTTCGGCGAGGTGCGTTTCGACTATAAGGGCCTCGTACAGGTATCGGGCACGTGGCGTCACGACGGCTCGTCGCGACTCAAGCAAGCCTACAAGACGAGCTACTTCTACCCCTCGTTCACCGCCGGTATCATCTTCAGCGAACTCTTCGGATGGAAAAACAAATGGTTCTCCTACGGTAAGCTGAGAGGCAACTGGGCTAAGGTGGGTAAGGATTGCCCCGCCAACCTCTTCACCTCGTCGTTCAAGCGATGGTCCACTTTCCCCGACCCGGGATACGGCAAGAACCCCACAGTGTCCTACGCCACACGCGAGCTCGAGCCGGAGATGACCAGCTCATGGGAAATCGGCGCCGACCTGCGCTTCTTCGACAGCCGCACTCGCCTTGACATCGCTTACTACTCCACCACCGTCGACAATCAAATCGTCAGCGTCCGTGTCTCTCCGGCTTCGGGCGACATCCTCCAGACGCGTAACGAGGGTACCATCAAAAACCATGGTCTCGAGATTTCGCTACAGCAGGACATCTTCCGCACCGCCGACTTCGACTGGACACTCTTCGCCAACTACTCCTTCAACCGCGGTCGCGTAACCAAGCTGCCCGACCAAATCGTCGAAATTCAGGGCACACAGTACGTCGACATCTTCCCCGTGGCACGACTCAACGGCTCTACCACCGGCATCAGCGGTAAGGACTACAAGCGCGACCCCGACGGAAACGTGATCTGCGACGCCAACGGCTACCCGCTCATCGACCCCGCAAAGGGCAACTACATCGGCAACCGCGAGCCCAAATTCCTGCTCGGACTCGGCTCGACGCTGCGCTACAAGCACGCCACGCTATCATTCCTGTTCGACGGACGATGCGGAGGCGACGTGGCCAACGTAACCGGACGATCGCTCATCACCAACGGCATGAACCACCTCTACGACAAATACCGCAACCGCGAGATTATCTTCAAAGGCGTAGTAGCAAACGGCGACGGCACCTACTCGCCAAACACCACTCCGGTGGTGCTCGACCAGAACTTCATCTCAACCTACTACAGTTCGGTATCGTCCAACTTCATCGAGGACGGCTCTTACATCCGACTTAGCTACGTGACGTTCACCTACGACTTCTCGCACCTCTTCAAGCCCACTTGGCCCGTCAAGGGGCTTACTCTCACCGCCACCGGACGCAACCTATTCCTGCTCACCAAGTACACCGGCAACGACCCGGCTATCCTGGCGGGAGTAAACGGCGGTACCGGCGCTATGGGTATCGACAACTACAACATCCCCTCGACTCGCAGCTTCAACTTCGCGGTCAAGGCTTCGTTCTAACCTCTACCCGATTAGTTTTTCATCAACGAAAAAATGTTTTTCACTATGAATAAGTTCAAATTAATCATATTAGCGGTTCTACTCGCTTTGGTGGGAACCGGCTGTGAGGATATTCTCGAGGATAACGTCAACCCCGATATGGCCCATGTGCTCGACGCGCAAGAGGGTCTGCCAATCATTATCTTCTACGGCCAACAGACGGTTTACGACCACGCCGAGTATTACAACTACCTCTCGCAAATGTTCACCACAGGCGGCAAAAGCTCCGTCGGCAGCTACAGCTACAAGTGTGAATGGGAGTTCCTCACTATGAACCGACACCCGCAGTGGCGCCGACACTTCTACGACATCGGCACCAACGGCAACCTCGTAATCAACAAGTCGCGCGAGATTGGCTCGCCAAACTATGAGCTCATCACGCGCACAATTCAACTGATGTCGACTCAGCTCACCACCGACGCCTTCGGCGATATGCCGCGGAGCAACGCGTTCGTCGTCACAGCGCCAACCTACGATCAGCAAACCGACATCTACGCCTGGATGATGCAGGAGGCCGACGACCTCATCGCAATGTACGAGGACAAGTCGATTACCGACAACCCCAACAACAAGAAAATCACCTACGCTCAGGACCACGTCTATGGAGGCGACCTCGAGAAGTGGACGGGACTCGTCTACGCCATCAAGGCGCGACTGTTGCTGCGCAACATCCCCAACGTGGATCGCAGCGCGGCCACCTGCAACGCAATCATCGCCGCCGCCGACCAGGCAATCAACCAGTGGCGAAAGGGCGACCTCCTATACGGAGAATGGTTCGGCAACGAGCCGCGATACAAATTCGACGGAGGAGCCGGTGAGCAAAACTGCCCCTGGTCAATCGCCAAACCGGTAATCAACAGCTGGGAGTCGCGATCCAACCTGCTCGACAACGCCATACCATCGCGCTATTTTATGGTCGACGTGCTCGGACTGAGCGCACCCGACAACGACGCCCAGATGGGTACATACCAGGGCGGACGCTCAGGCTCCTACGACGGATACGCCAACGACCCGCGCTGCGTCTTGCTCATGATTCCGCGAGACGGACCCGTGAGCGTCACCAGCACCACTTCCAAGGTGAAAATGCGATGCCTCGAGAACAACATCGGCATGAGCACATCGTTCAAAATCACCAACTATCCGCTCATGTATATGGGTGCGTACGCCGGTGCCGCCAATGGCTACAACCCAATCTTCACCATGGAGGAACTTTACTTCATCAAGGCTGAAGCGGAATACTGGCTCGGAAACAAGGCTAAGGCGTGCGAACTCGCAAAAGAGGCTACGGCACACAACATTCAGCGCCACCTCGACTTCTTCCTGAGCCGATACACCAACCCCAACTACAAGGAGGCCGACGACGATAAGTATCCCGGCGAGGCCACCAAGAGCGGCGAACCGGGCTTCGAGAAGAAGGAGTACTGGGACGCACAGGTCAACGCCTTCCTCAACAACGAGGAATACGTCGTCACCTACACGCGCGCCGGACGCGTCTACGAATATCTGCGTGTGGCTAAGGTCACCGAGCGGGGCAACAAGCACTGGTTCTTCAACCCAAGCGAGTTCTCTCTCAGCGACCTCATGACGCAAAAGTACGTGGCGATGTACTGCCAGCCCGAGCAATGGACCGATATGCGGCGCTACCACTACTCCAACAAGCGTAACAACTACGGCATCGGCGACAACAACGAAATCGTCTATCCCAACCTGCGAAGGCCCTACAACCTCTACAACGCCTACTGGGTGGACGGGCTCACTGAGTCGCAAAAGGAGAACACATGGATCCAACGACTCAACTACGACCCCGAGACCGAGGAGAAATACAACCGCAAGGAACTTGAGCGACTTGGTGCCTACAAGAACTACAAGTGGCTACAGGAACCCATGATTTGGTCGCACGACTATGGAGTGGTGTCGAGCCTCACAGGCAAGTAAATCTCCCTCCACGATTGTTACTCATTATTAATATAATAACAATAAAATGTTGACAATAATGAAAAAATTCAAAATATTCACCATCGCGGCAGCCACGCTCTCTTTGGCCTTGGCTTCGTGTAGCGTACACGACCCCTTTGCCGACAACATGGACCTCGGACAGATTGTCCCGACCGTCTCATGGGAATTCTCGACAGTGGCCAAAGCGGGCGGCATGGTCAAGTTCACCGGCAAGTACTACACCTCGAGCGAGCATCGCATCGACCACAGCGAGGTCTGGGCTATGGTGACGCGAGAGAGCTCGGCTTCGGCCACCTGCATGCTCACCACTGCGCTCAAGTACACCAAGACCGTCAACACCGCCGACACTGTGCGAAACGCCTACCTCATCCAAAAGTATGACCACAGCAAAGCCGAGTGGGACGGACATGAATACGTACTGGTCGACTCGTTCCCTGTGTCGCAGACTTTCGTGCCGGTAACATGGTACGAACCCGAAACATGGGATCAGGACCGATTCGACCTCTACTACCCCTCAACGTTCCAAGAGGAGTTTAAGTCCACCGTCATCAACTATCTCACACGCGACAGCGTATACTACAACGACGTGCGCGGCATCTACATCAACTACGACTTCACGCCCGAGCAGATTGCCGCCGTCAACGCCAAGTACGGCGTAAGCATTCCGCTCGAGACCGAGAGCGCCAACAAGAGCGACCTCTGGTTCACGGCCGACGAGATTGACCACTACTATTACATCACCGTCGACGACGCCGGAGTCAAAGTCGAGCATGAGATCGCCAACGAGAGCGACGCGCCTTCGGGTGTCAATGTCTACCCGGTCTACAAGAGCGCGCCGTGGGTCTACAGCCGGTATAGCGACGACACCGGCGGACGCGTCAACGCCATCCGCCAGGCATATATGCCCGCTTGGAAGGAACTGCTCGAGCAAATCCCGTTCACCGACTGGATTTACAACAACTCCAACAAAAGCTACAACGTGGTGTTCACGCGCAATTACTTCCTTGTGCCCTTCTTCCGAGTGTTCGACGAGAACGGGAAGATGGGTACCGACACCGAGATCAAAACCATTGATCTCAACTAAGTTTGATAGTGTATTAACCCCGTTTTTAAGTAATTATACACCACTATGAAATGGATTAAGAATTTAGCAGTATTGACTCTCGCCCTGGTAGCGCTCGCCTCGTGTGTCGAGAAAGACCCGAGCTACGGCAACTTCCCGGGCAAGGACGTCGATTTCACTTATAGCGTCGACGGCGACCAGTACACCATCGACTTCTATGTAGTCTCAACCATTCAGTTTACCAACACCAGCGCTAAGCAGGGCGCCGTGAGATGGGACTTTGGCGATGGTGAAACCTCTACCGAACAAAACCCGCTACACAAGTACGACAAAGCCGGCGTCTACAAGGTGACGCTGCACGTCGACGGTGTGGGCGACCGCACTTATCCCCTGCTCATCTACGACATCGCTCCCATATTGAGCATTACAGAGCAGAGTGCCGACGAGATTGTAATCAACGACGTTACCGTATCGCTCGACATCGCCCTGCCCAACCCCGAGAACCTCGAGTGTAAATACGTCTGGAAATTCCCCGAAGGCACCATGCGCGCCGACGGCAGCGCCATTGAGGAGTTTGTGGGCTACAGCCACGAGGACGGCTCAATCGACAACCCCGGAGCCCTCAAGTTCAAGAACATTGGCTCGCAGCGCATCGAGCTGCAGACGTGGTTCGACCTCGCCGGGGAGAACCGTCGCCTCGAGGACAGCTACGTCAACGTGCAGGTGGGCTCAAGTGTGCCCGCGCCCACGCTCTACTACGCGGTGCTCGGTGGCAACATCAAGGCTTATAAGCTCGTCGACATGAGTCAGCTGCCTGAAGGCACCAAGAATATGCCCTTCGACCTGGGTGTAAGCTCGGGCAATATGCCCACGCAACTCGTGTTTGCCACCGTCACCACTCAGGGAGCCGAGGGCACAACCACCGAGCGCGACAATGTCTACATCCTCGACTGCGGTAAGCAGTACTACTACGTCAACGATGTCGACGGAGTGCTTGGTGACGGCAAAATCACCGTCATGAGCGCCGACGGAAAGGACGTCAACGTAATGATCACCAACGTGGGCGGACCGGCTTTCAACGACCCGTTCCAGGGATGCACCGATGGCACTTACCTCTATTACACCGACCGCAACACCGGCATACGGCAGATTCCGCTCACCACCATTGGAGAGAAAGAGACCACCAACTTCAACTCAACCGTGGGATACTTCTGCGTCAACAACATGCTCAACTATTACAGCAAGGGCATCGCCTACGGCGCTATTCACACCGGACTGCTAATCGACAGCAAGGGCACATTCTGGTGGGGCAAGAACTACAGCGGAAACGGTATCTATCGCTTCCGTCGGAGCGACATCGGTGAGGCATCCTCCACCAAGGACGGCCCTCTGCCCTTCCCCATCGTGCTGCCTACCACGCAACCGCGAGGATTTACCTTCGACGAGGAACTGGGCAACCTCTACGTGTGGATGACTAAGGGTTCGACGCCCAACCCGGGCTTCGGCGTTTACCTGCTGCCGGACGACAAACAGGGGCTCGACTACGACGCATTCACCGACTTCATCGTGATGGAGGCCGACCCCATCAACACCACCGAGAGTGAGGGTGTCTACACCACGCAGATGGCCGTCGACCCTGTCTCCCACTGCGTCTTCTTCGGCTTCCGAGCCGCTACCACCGAGACCAACTACCAGACGGGACTCTCCTTCTACAACCCCGAGACTAAGAAGATTGAACGCTTCAACGGCAACAACGAGAAGGTCCTCGGCGTGTGCATCAACCCACGCCGCACCCACATCTTCTAACACTGCCGTTCCCCCAACCCTCAAAGGCGCTCCCCCCACCCCGGGCCGAGCGCCTTTTCTCACACCCACCTCAGCCAACGGTATAAAACAACAACTTCCGCCCCCCCACGAACAGCCATACGAAAATGCAGTTGCGCCATCCCCAACCCCACCTTACCTTTGCGCAAAAAAATATATTATTATGGAAAAACAAGAAAGAAAATCCCTACTCGACACCTGCGTCAAGCACCTCAACTACGAACGCGAAGACCTCGCCACCTACGACGGACGCCAACGCCGCGACCGCCAACCGCTCTTCACCCCCGTAGCCTTCTCACGCTACACTCGCACCGAAGCACTCGGCCGACCCCTCATACCACACCTCTGGTACGAGGGCGAACTCGCCTGCCTCTTCGGCGAACCGACCGTCGGCAAAACAACCCCCGCACGACAAATCATGCTCGAAATCACCGAGAACACCCAACACTCCGTCATCTACTTCGACCTCGAGAA
>JAFVDY010000136.1 GCA_017478265.1 Muribaculaceae bacterium
GCCTTAAGAATAACACCGATGGCGAGGGGCGTTTCTACACCGCGAGCGAGAAAGACAATCCCGCGCTTACGCTTATTGAGGTGCTTTGTTCAATCAAGAGTGACCCTGAGCCTACCTCGCTATAGCAAAAAAGTGAATAAAATTTCGTTCAATTTTGGAGGATATTAAGGAAAAAGTATTAACTTTGCAGTGTTAAAATCGCCATTTGGCTAATTATTCAGGAAAAAAAGCAATTGATATGCCGCAATATTGGATCAATTTTGAAGGGCGCCAACACGGACCGTTGTCGCTCGATGAAGTGAAGGAGTTAAAGCCCGACAGCAGTGCTTACGCATGGTTTACCGGATTGGATAATTGGGTGAGAATCACTCAAGTGCCCGAGTTGTCAGAGTTGGTTGTGGGCGAAGTTGAAGAGCCTCAATCAGCCGGAGAGCTCACAATGGCAATTCCCGAGTTGCCCACCGACGATCAAGCGCCAGAGATACCCCAAGCTCCGCCTGCGTTGCGCCCCACGGCTATTGAGCCAATCGATCGAGTCAATCCCGCATTGCCACAAGAGGCGCCTGAGCTGCCCAAACTGAAAAAGCGCTCTGACGCTACTGAAGTGGATGCTTCTGCCACCGCACCATCGAATCTCGGTTGGGCGATAGCGGCCACCATTTTATGTTGCTTGCCTCTGGGCGTTGTCGCAATATTCTTTGCCATAAAGACCATGCGTTACAACCGTAATGGTGATACCGCTCTGGCTCTGAAGTGGAGCGACCGCACGGCATGGCTCATTATAGCCTCCATCATCTTCGGTATTATCAGCCAGCCGTTCCGTTCTCTAATCACGCTACTGATGTAATGACGCGCAAGCGTATCATATATATTATAGGTATTACCATCATTGTAGCTGCAATGGTGGTAATATATTATAGTTATGATCCTGCCGGCGAAGCGTCGTCGTTCTTTCCTCGTTGTCCGATGTTGCAGCTTACGGGTTATCGTTGTCCCGGTTGTGGAAGTCAACGTGCCATCCATTCGCTGCTCACCGGCGACGTGTCAGCCGCATGGCATTACAATCCGCTTGTGATAGTGGTAATACCTATAATTATATTCTACTTTGTAGCCGACCGGTTGCGTACCCGCTCCCCTCGGTTTTATCTTGCCATAGGCCATCCGGCAATATTTATCACGTATATTGTTGCGATTGTCGCGTGGTGGATACTGCGTAACGTCTATGATGTGTAAGCGTGGCGACTATTGATGAAAATGTCGGCGAATGTGTGATGGGTAGAGAATGGTCTGTATCAACGACCGTAAAGCCAGGAAGGTGATGAAAGCCATCCAAAGGCGGTGGTTGACCCACGATTGCGGGAGAGTATAGAAGAGCGTGAAGAATACTATCGCGGCAGCAGCCACAGCTATGAGCATACCGCGAGTGTGGGTGAGGCCAACGTAGACGCCGTCCCACACGAAGGCCGCCATTCCCATCAGCGGCACGGCAGCGCACCACCAACGGTAATGGAGCGCGGCTTGCGCTACATCGTCGAGACTGGTGAGAGTTGTGAAAATGGGGTAGGGGAAAAGCGCGTAAGCAAGCGAGAAAGGTATGGTGATAGCTGCCCCCCAAAGCATGAGACGGTTGACACAACGCTTTAGGCTGGCAACATCGTCAGCGCCATAGTATTTTCCGACGATTGCCTCTCCGGCAAAAGCGAAGCCATCCATGAAGTAGCTGTAGAAGAGGAATAGCTGCATCATCATAGAGTTGACGGCGAGAATGATGTCGCCAGAGCGAGCACCGGCCGATGTGAAGAACAGCATCACTGCCATCATAAAGAATGAGCGGATGAAGATGTCGGCGTTGACGCGGAAAAAACGGCGGCTGACAATGCTTTCGCCTCCGGATTTGCGTAAATTGACGAGCCATGCGACCTCGCTATGCCGCTTGAACACGAGCCATAGGCTATAGAAAAGTCCGACCCAAACAGCAACGAGTGTTCCCAACGCTATGCCGATAATGCCCAGCTGGAGGACGAAGACCGCTACGAGACTCACGATGATGTTGAGCACGTTGATAACAATCGCTATCGACATTGGCGAGCGCGAATCCTGTCGCCCGAGGAGCCAACCTTTTATGCTCATGGTGATGAGAACAGCCGGGGCACCCCAAATGGCGATAGTGAAGTATTGCTCGGCAAGGATGCGTACCTCCTGCGAGGGGGAGATGATCCACAGGGCGAGCGAGCGTAAAGGCACGAGCAAGACGAGGATTATAAAGCTGAGAGCGGCGGCAACTATTATGGAGCGTTGAAGCGCTTGAGCCTGTCGCTCGCGTGAACCTGCTCCGAGGGCTTGCGCCGTCATTCCGCTCGTGCCCATTCGCAGGAACTCGAAGTGCCAATAGATCACGTTGAGCATAGTTGCGCCTACGGCTGCCGCGCCGATGAATTTGGCGGCGCCGAGGTGTCCGGCGATGGCTGTGTCGAGTAGTCCCAAGAGAGGGACGGCGATGTTGGCTATAATCGCCGGCAGGGCTATGCGTAGAATTTCGCGATTCATTGTTTAGTGTACGAGTGGACAAGTGTATGACGAGTGGAGTCGGTTGTTAATGCTTCAGCTCGAGGAGGGCGACGTTCTCTACGTGGTGGGTGTGGGGGAACATATCTACCGGTTGAACCTCTACGACGCGATATTTCGTGTCGAGCAATGCAATATCGCGTGCTTGAGTGGCAGGGTTGCAGCTCACGTAGACGAGTCGTCGCGGCTCGGCTCCGAGAATTACGTTTACCACATCCTCGTGCATGCCGGCTCGAGGCGGGTCGATAATCATCACGTCGGGAGTGCCGTGCCGGTCGACAAAGTCGCGGGTTAGAATATCTTTCATATCGCCGGCGTAGAAGAGGGTGTTATCGATGCCGTTAACTCGGGAGTTAAGTTTTGCGTCCTCAATGGCCTCGGGCACGTATTCGATACCGATTACTTGTCGCGCTTGGCGGGCAACAAAGTTGGCGATTGTGCCGGTGCCGGTGTAGAGGTCGTAAACGAGCTCGTTGCCGGTAAGTGCCGCCATTCGCCGTGCCACCTTATATAGTTCGTAGGCTTGTCGCGAGTTGGTTTGGTAGAACGACTTGGGCCCTATACGGAAGCGCAGACCTTCCATTTCCTCTTCGATGTAGTCACGTCCGCTGTAGAGGTGGAAAGTTTGGTCGGTGAGCGAGTCGTTCACCTTGGTATTGATAACATATAGCAGAGATGTGATCTGCGGGAATTGAGCCTTGATGGCGTTCATCATCTCGTTGATGGCGTCGCTGTTGTTTTCGCCGAAGACCACTACGAGCATGAGCTCGCCGGTGCTTGCCGTTCGTATCATAATCATGCGCATCAGGCCGCGGTTGTTGCGCAAGTCGTAGAACTGATAGCCGCGCTCGATGGCGTGGCGGCGAATGAAGAGGCGGATGTCGTTGGAGATGGTGTCTTGGAGATGGCAGTACTTAATGTCGAGCACCTTGTCGAAGGCGCCGGGGATGTGGAAGCCGGCCGCGTTGCGGTCGGTAAATTCCTCGCCGCTGAGCATTTGCTCGCGTGTTAGCCACGACTTGCAAGAAAAAGTGAATTCGAGCTTGTTGCGGTAGTATTCTGTCTGCTGCGAGCCTATGATGGTGTTGATGGGCGGTAGCTGGACTTTTGCTATGCGCTCGAGAGCGTCGGTCACTTGCTGTTGCTTGCACTTGAGCTGATAGTCGTAAGGCAGATGTTGCCACTTGCAGCCGCCGCACACGCCGAAGTGGCGGCACATAGGCTCAACACGTAGCGGGCTTGGCGTTATGAGTAGTTCGATCACGCCTTCGGCATAAGAGTGCTTTTTGCGCGTCAGGCGCACTCGCGCCACGTCGCCCGGAGCGCCGTAGGGTATAAACACCACCATATCGTTGAGGCGACCGAGGCTTTTGCCTTCAGCCGCCACAGCGGTAATCTCAAAGTTCTCTAAAACGGGTAGTTCTTTCTTCTTTCGTGCCACAATAGTTGGGAGTTGATTTTATTTGCCTTCTTCTACAACGTTGCCGTCCTCGTCGCGATAGGTCACCTTCACTTTATCGTTCTTGATGCCCAACAGGAATTCGCACATAATGCCTTCAAGCATATCTTTCTCGTAGAAGCCTGTGAGGGCCTGCGGCGCGCCTTCCTTGGGTATGAACACCATGTAGGGGATGCTTTGGATGCCTAATTCGGAGGCAACATCGCGGTTCTCGTCAACGTTGATGCTGAAGAAGTCGATTTGTCCGGCATATTTTGCCGCAAGTTCTTGCAGGATAGGCTCAAGACGCTTGCATGGGCCACACCATTCGGCGTTGAAGTCGACCACGGCTGGACGTTCGTTGACGGTGCCTTGCGTCATGAAACGCTTATTGAACTCGTCGCCTGTCATTTTCTCGAGTTTTGCTGCGGGGATAGTGGTGTTGCCGCTATTGTCGGCGTTGGCGCAGGCGGCGGCAAAGCATACCAGCGTGAAAGCTAAAATTAAATTTTTCATTTTTCGTTTCATTTTTATAATGTTACAAATTTCTTGCGGTAAAAGCCTTAAGCAACGCGTCGCCAAGCATCATTCCCTGCAACTCGTAGCCGGCTGAAAGCAGGTGGAGATGATCGCGCGGGTTCATCAGCTTGTTTGCTATCCACTTAGAGGAGCATCCATCGCCACCGCAAATGCTGAACATGTCCCATACTGCGAGTTTATGGTTGCGACCATATTCCATAATTATATCGCGCGCGCGATGAGCGTTGCTGTTGACCACAAAGCCTCGGCCGCCGCGTTTCTGGAATTCCATGGGCGTTGTAATCAGGATGGCGGCTTCGGGGCACGTGCGGCGTAGGTTGCTCACCATCTTGTCGAGGTGTGACTCGAGGCTCTCGACATATCCAACAGCCTCGTTGGTGCCCATCGATAGAATGATGAGGTTCGGACGAAGTTGCGCCATCTGTTCGGCAAAGCCTTCGATTTTGTTGTAGAGCGAATAGGTGGCACCGTTGTTGCCGATTTCGCTATAGACGATGCCAGGGCGGTCGTTGAGCAGGAACGCGCCCCAAAAGGCTGTAGTACACGGCAGTGAGCTTAACGTCACCTCGCTCGAGGGATGCGGAAGGGTAAAATGCGAGGTCCATTGCGATGTGGCTGAGGCGCTGATCGTTGCGCCGTTCAGCACGGCGCTATCGTAGCTGCCGGGCGCGTGAAATAGTGTTACGCTCGAGAAAGCGTCGCCGCTTTTATCCTTGATGGAGAGATTGGTGGTGGAGCCGCCGAAGCGCACCGCCACGCCTGTGACGCCATTGTCGACAGACCATGAGCGACTCATCAACCGCGACTTGCCGGCAACGCGTGCCGACGAGCTGAAGCGGTAGTTGCTCGGCTCGTTAGTGCCGGCAAGCGCCAGCGGCGCAATAAGTCCGCGGCCGCCGTTGCCGTAACGCGACTGTAGCTTGCGACGGGCCTCGCCGCTGAGTATGCCTGGCTGGATATGGCTGTCGCCAATCTGCACGATGTGGAACTTTGTGGCACTGTTTGAGCTGCGTTGAGGCAGGGCTCGACGCACACCACGCCAGTCGGCGCCGTTCATTGTGATTTGGTTGGCGTCGAGGTTGAGAAACGTGAGCTCTTGACCGCTCGCCGATGCTGCCCACAGGAGCGTTGCCAAACTTATTATTATCATTTGTAATATTTTCACGCCGCAAAATTAC
>JAFVDY010000137.1 GCA_017478265.1 Muribaculaceae bacterium
GAAAGAACTGGTGCGCAACGTGCTGGACCCTGCACGAGAAATGTGGGGCGGTCCCATCAGGGTGACGAGCGGATACCGCTGCACGGCACTGAATGCCGCGGTGGGAGGAGTAAGAAACAGTCAGCACATCACAGGGCGCGCCGCGGACATAACGGTGGGCGACAAGGCTGCTAACGAACGTCTGTTCGAGATGATACGCCGGAGCGCCCTACCCTACGACCAACTGATTAACGAACGGGATTTCTCGTGGATTCACGTGAGTTACGCGCCCTGCGGCCGCCGGCAGGTGTTGGCTATGTGAGGAAGAGCATCACCGCAATCTTTCTAAAACATAACCAAGAATGGGTGGAAATCTTTCTAAAACATAACCAAGAATGGGTGAAAATCTTTCTAAAACATAACCAAGAATGGGCGAAAATCTTTCTAAAGTATAACCAAGGATGAGTGAAAATCTTTCTAAAGTATAACCAAGGATGAGTGAAGGGTTTAACCGCGAAGGGATGCGAAGGAACGCGAAATTAGTTTGTGGAGTACAGGGTAGATGAGGGTGGGTGGTGAAGTTCCTCAATGTTGGGTAGAGTGATGATGCCCTTGCGGTCACCGCAAACCGTGCTCCGCACGACAATTGCTTTGAACTCTCCTCGAGCACTTCGCGGTTGCATGGTCTTCGCACAAAGTGAGGGTGTTGCAAAACTCCGACATAAATAATAACTACGGATTTATCTGATTTTTCTGATTTTAATATACTGATACACAACCTAATGAAACCTCATTACATATCAGATTAATCAGGGAAACCTGCGGTCACCTGCAAAAACATGTGTTTATGCAGTTGAAATTATCCAAGTCCTATGGATAGCAAGCTAAGCTGTTGCGCATGGACTTGAACAGAAGAACGTCTATAGCGGTTATAAATAAAAAAACTTCACGCTTGATGTTTGTCACACTACGCCTAATGTTTTTCCAAACTTCATTGAGGCGGTGTGTTTGAAACATATTGATGGTGGCTCAATACGATGTCATCCTAAACACAGGATTTTGCAGGAGACCCG
This sequence comes from Muribaculaceae bacterium, assembly GCA_017478265.1. Classification (GTDB taxonomy): domain Bacteria; phylum Bacteroidota; class Bacteroidia; order Bacteroidales; family Muribaculaceae; genus Sodaliphilus. Next base: position 1,053 of record JAFVDY010000137.1, read on the forward strand.
ATTAAAACGCTTTATGATGCCATCCGCCTTGATTGCTAACGGCATCGTAATTCCAGGTTTTGAAAGCGTTTTGGCCTCGTATAACATCGAAACTATAACCATCAACCAATACGTTTTTTAAAGGGATGTCTGTTGTGAGCAATCCTTCAGGAGTTGTAAGTAATCCTTCTGCATCCGGTGGAGCTATAGGTTTGCCGTCAATATAGAATGCAGCTGAAAGTAGAAGATTGTGATATCCGTTGGGCATTTTCCGCGCAACATCTTCAAAAAGATGGGTGACGGCTAATCTATAATCGTTACTTGTCGGAATTATTGTTGTTTCGCACGCTTCTAGTTCGTTAGTGTAATAATCACACCAGAGCTTAAGTTTCAGTGTGACGTGCTTACTTTTCATGTTTTTTAATTTAAAATAACCGCTGAATAAAGCCACGCCCTCACTAATTACGCATAAATATCGACCGCTATATTCGACTTTTGGGGTTGTCTTTTCCCACTTTAGTGCGAGAATTTTTTGTTTCAGTTGCTTCAGCAAATATACAACGTTTGTATCTCGGGTGATTGCACTAAGGTTAAGCGGCGAGCAAATAATAACGAATTCATTTGTATATTCAGTCAAGGATATATACCTACTTTCATCATCAGACAAATAGAACAGAATTAAATTGAGTTCGTCAATTTTAGACAATTTTACAACTTCATATTTGTAGGTTTTGCCATTGTATGTGACGCTAATATACGGATCACTGAACTCGAATGTGACGGGTTTATTATGCTTAACATCGTTTACAGTATAATCGTTGTTAATTGTAATGCGAGTACTACCAAAGCCGAAATCGGCTTTGGCGTCGGGTGTGGTAAAGGACGCGATGAGTAGCAGTGCAAGGCATGAGAGGATATGATAGGGCTTGGGCTTGGATAAATTTCTCATTTTAGTATTTATGGTTTCATGGCCGGTGTGGGTCTCCTGCACGGTGGCCGGTTAGTGATGGAATGTGAAAAAAGCGTGGGACATAGTTCTGTCTATCAGTTCAGGGAAGTATCGGCAGATATCCCTACAAAAGATAAACAGAAACAGTAGAACCACGCACCGCCTATCTACCGCCGCCCGCCTGATGGGGTGAATGTGTAAACTTGCAATGGCGTTCCATAGGACTGCTCTCCTTCTTGTAGATGAAATTTTGCCGATTTTTCTGAGCAAAGGATAAGCAAGAAACGCTTCTTTATATGTCTCTTGGATGTGGCGGCAATTAGCTGATGTGATGCCGCGGCAACATCCTCGGTTGTAAAGGTAATGGTTTTGGTTGGAATTGCAAAATTTTCGGATGGATTTTTTTGCGGGTCATCTGCAGTTTTCCCGGCGAATGGTGTTCCTCTCCGAGGAATGGTGGTGGGTCGTGTCCTTACCCCACCATTCAGTCGCTTCGCTCCTGTCATGGTGGGGTTTGCACTTTGGTTATCGCCTTCGGCGATTTTCCGGCTTAACAACTTCTAAACACAGTTTTTTGCAGGTGACCCGAAATCTGTAGTTTATAATGTTTTGCGACAGTCTCCCCGACCTCTTCGTGGCCGCTTGTGCCGGGCAGTGGGCGGGGCATGTGAGTGGAGGATTTTAACCACGAAGCATTAAGTGCTCATCGAGCGAAGGCGAGATAATGGATGCGAAGGGACGCGAAATTATGGGGGTCGCCGTCGGCGACTTTTCGGTGGATTGCGTGTACCCCCAGTGTCGCTGCCACTGGGGGTTACTCAGAGGTCGCCCTCACGGGCGAAGCAACAGTGCGACGTGGCCGCTGCGTCTATTTCGACAACGCCGCCTACTGGTTCCCGGTGCGCCCCGACCAGCTGACCCCTGTGAACGACTACGGAGTGGTAACGCCGATAATGAAGCAATTCCGCGAGATGAAACGCAAGCACCCCGACGCGATACTGCTGTTCCGTGTGGGCGACTTCTACGAAGCCTACGAGGATGATGCCGTTAAATGCGCTGACACGCTCGGCATCACGCTTACTTGCCGCACTGCGGCTGATGATAGCAAAACACGCATGGCCGGCTTCCCTCACTACGCGCTGGACACCTACCTGCCCCGACTCATCCGAGCCGGCCTCCGGGTGGCTATCTGCGACCAACTGGAAGACCCCAAGCCGACAGTGAAGCGCGGGATAACAGAACTGGTAACACCCGTAAATGACAACGGCAAGGAGGCGATGAAGTTCACCGTGGAGTGCCGAGAAAATGGCATAGTAATTGACGAGTTCGATTACCTTGACCAGGCGAGGGAAGCACTTGAAAAGTACGAAGCCGAGGATATTGAAGACGGTACTTACGAACCCAACTTCTATTCCATCGGTACAACCGAAGGACACAAGCGATAACAGAACATTTTCGGGGCTGGAGGACGGAAGAAAACCAGCCCCGATTTTGCAGTTTCAATTTTAATCACTAATTTAGCAACACAGGAAAAGATTACCAACAACTAAAAACAAGATAAACTCTTATGGATAAACAAGAATTAAAACCCGAAGATACCTGCCGAGAAGTTCTCGGCGAAACACTCCATGGTGGTGTTCGCACTATTCTATATTTCTTCGATGAGAACGGCACGCCATGCCTCGAAAAGGGCTCAAAACAACTATTAGCAGTTGAATTTGATAAAGATGGGCATGAAGTCTTTACTACCCACGGCTCACGTTAGCGTTTGCCGACAGCCAGCCTTATAAGTTCCCCAATCAGTCTTGCTCGGTCGGGGAACTCCTTTTTGAAATAGTTCCTATCCTTAATATACAATGCCAAGGAATCCGCGATATCCTCTTTAATCGACATCCGTGCATAGTCAGTTGGATATTTACCGTCTTTTGACACCGCATCGCGCCACTCTTGCGCTTTATTAATTGCAAAATGTACTTTATCGTCCATATTATGCCCAGCCTCATGACATAAAGTGTGTTCCAGCCATTCCAAAGACCCTTTACTATGAAAAGTCGTGATTCGTCCTGAATAGGCTCCGCCTGTAAAATCTTTCCAGTTGTATTTAACTTCATAAAATTTATCCCATGGATTGTTCCTACCACAGCAGAAAACAAAACCGTCATACTCGTTTTGAATATAACGCGGCAAGCCTCGTAAGATTTTACTCGCCTCGTTTGCCTTAAACTCAATTGAGTCCATTGTTGCCCCAACTGGATATGAGAACGTTTTGCTATGCTTGTCTTTATAGACAATCATGTCGCTATAGACTTTACCTATTTTCACCGGCTTGCCGTTCACGTACCTCGTTATATCATCACCCATACTCCAGTTCCATTGGTTCTTACTAAACTCAAGCCCGTAGGTCGCTTCGCGTAAGTCCCAACGCGTGATTATGGCGCATTTGCGCTTAATCTCGTTGATGTAGTCAATTCTTGCCGTTCCGCTGGCCAATGTCGGGTCGGTTTTCAGTTTTTCAAGCATCGACTTGATTACAGGGCTTCGCTTTGCATATTCATTAGCATAGTTGTAAACAGAGTGTGATATGTTCTTTTCGATTCCGCGAAGTGCCTGGCTAACCGCCATTGGTGTTTGCTCGTTAAGGGCTTTGGTTACAAGGTCTCTCGAATCAAGCGGCACTATGCCCATATTCCTTTCCAGCCAGCGGATGTTCCATCTGTTCAGGATTTCTTCCGCTTGCCGCGCCGTTCTGGCCTTGTGTCGTTTCACTGCAGCCTCAAGGCGACTGATACGCAATTCAGCGTCTGCCACATTCTTAGCGGCTATCTGCTCATCAATATACATAAGCGTGCTTCCGATTCGTTTGGGCAGCAACCCGGCTATTCTCGAGTTGTTAATGGCCTCGAGTCGTGCCGCTAATTGTGCGGTTGTTGCGGCAAGTTCCTCATTGACCACATTTATCAGGCTCTTGTTGTCGCTGAGGAAGTACGGGAGCGACTTGGCACGAGCGATGCGCTCCTCGTTGCGGTCCAGCCACGCGTTGAAGTTCTGGGGCAGGTCGGTAACCTCATTGTCGCTTTCTTCGGCCGGTTCTTCGCCCTGCATGATGCGCTGGTTGTCGGCGGCCAGTTCCTCCGGGGTCTTGAGTATGGGCGTGGCGTAGCACCGGCAATGGGGGTGCCAGCCGGTGAATTTGAAGTCCTTTGGGTAGTCGCCCTTTAGTTCGTCGCAGATGTCGAAGAACGCCCCTTGGGGCACGCCACGGCAGTTGTGGTTGTTGCTCAACTGAATCTTGATTCCCACCACGAAGTCCATCTGCTGCCAGC
>JAFVDY010000138.1 GCA_017478265.1 Muribaculaceae bacterium
ACGCCTTTACGTGATCAATAAGAAGAACCCCAAGTTCAAGCAGCGTCAGGGTTAACAAGTATTTTTAATAAGCAATAAAAAATTAAAAGATAATAAAAGTATATGGCAGTAAGAATCGTGGGAGTTGACCTCCCCCAGAACAAGCGCGGCGTTATCTCGCTGACCTACATCTACGGTATCGGTCGCAGTAGCGCAGCAAAAATCCTCGCCGAAGCCGGTGTCAACGAAGACACCAAGGTGAAGGACTGGACCGACGCCGAAGCGGCTAAGGTTCGCGAGGTAATCGGTGAAAACTACAAAGTGGAAGGTGACCTGCGCACCGAGGTACAGATGAACATCAAGCGCTTGATGGACATCGGTTGCTACCGCGGCATCCGTCACCGCAACGGCTTGCCCGTTCGCGGACAGAGCACCAAGAACAACGCTCGCACTCGCAAGGGTCGCAAGAAGACAGTTGCTAACAAGAAGAAAGCTACTAAGTAATCCCAACAAATAATTAAAGTATGGCAAAAAAGACAGTCGCAGCTAAGAAGAGAGTGGTAAAGGTCGACGGCGTCGGTCAACTCCACGTGCATTCTTCTTTCAACAACATCATTGTGTGCCTCGCCAACAGTGAGGGACAAGTAATTTCCTGGTCGTCGGCCGGCAAAATGGGCTTCCGCGGTTCGAAAAAGAACACTCCCTACGCCGCTCAGATGGCAGCGCAAGATTGCGCTAAGGTCGCTTACGACCTCGGCCTGCGCAAGGTGAAAGCCTATGTTAAGGGTCCCGGCAACGGACGCGAGAGCGCTATCCGCACCATCCATGGCGCCGGAATTACCGTAACCGAGATTATCGACGTCACTCCGCTGCCCCACAACGGATGTCGTCCTCCCAAGCGTCGTCGCGTATAATTACGCGCGCCGCCACGGTGGCACGCCGGCAAGCCGCGGGGTAGGAGACACTTTTCCCCTTCCACCCACGTTCAGCCTCGAGCCGCCATGCAACTAAATTTCATTTTTACAAAAAAACGAGTTACAGCTAAAGAGTGATTATATTTTTTATTGATTGCAATACTTTTTATTATCAACCTCTCTGCAATCGCGGCTGCTCACTCCTGTAATTCAAAACCACTGTTTTAAACAACCGATTTTAAAAAGAACATTTTTACAAGATTATGGCAAGATACACCGGTCCAAAATCAAAAATCGCTCGCAAGCTTGGCGAAGCAATCTACGGTGAGGATAAAGTCTTGACTAAGAAAAACTATCCTCCCGGCCAACATGGAGCCAACAAGCGCCGCAAACTCTCGGAGTACGGCACTCAGTTGCGCGAGAAACAAAAGGCTAAGTACACTTATGGCGTGCTCGAGCGCCAGTTCCGCAACCTCTTCAAGAAGGCTGCCGCCAAGAAAGGCGTCACCGGCGAGGTTCTGCTGCAAATGCTTGAGGCTCGTCTCGACAACGTGGTCTATCGCCTCGGTATCGCTCCCACCCGCGCCGCTGCTCGCCAGCTGGTGCTCCACCGTCACATCACCGTCGACGGTCAGGTGGTCAACATCGCTTCCTACTCGGTGGTTCCCGGCCAAATTGTAGCCGTGCGCGAGAAGTCGAAGTCGCTCGAGGTTATCCAAGACTCTCTCTCGGGCTTCAACCACGCCAAGTATCCCTGGATTGAATGGGACGAGAGCATCAAGGGCGGTAAGCTCCTGAACAACCCTCAGCGTGATGAGATTCCCGAGAACATTAAGGAACAATTGATCGTCGAGTTGTACTCTAAATAAAAACATTAACATCCATGGCTATTCTTGCATTTCAAAAACCCGACAAAGTGTTGATGCTCGAGGCAAACAACACCTTTGGCAAATTCGAGTTCCGGCCTCTCGAGCCGGGCTACGGTGTCACCATCGGCAACGCACTGCGTCGCATTCTGCTCTCGTCGCTCGAGGGATATGCAATCTGCAATATCCGCATCGACGGCGTGTTGCATGAGTTCTCCACCATCCCCGGGGTGAGAGAGGACGTCACAAACGTCATCCTCAACCTCAAGAAGGTAAGACTCAAGCAAGTAGTGGAAGAAACCGACACCGAGAAGGCCACCGTTAAGGTCGCAAACCAGGAAGTATTCAAGGCGGGCGACATTGGCAAGGTCTTGAGCGGATTTGAAGTACTCAACCCCGAGCTGGAAATATGCCACCTCGATAAGGACCATGGTTTCCAGATGGATATCACCATCAATAAGGGCCGCGGCTACGTTCCCGCCGACGAGAACCGCAACGCCAACGACCCCATCGATGTGATTGCCATCGACTCTATTTACACCCCCATCATCAACGTCAAATACACCGTCGAGAACTATCGCGTCGAGCAGAAGACCGACTACGAGAAGCTCGTGCTGGAAATCACCACCGACGGCTCAATACATCCTAAGGAAGCCCTTAAGGACGCAGCCAAGATTCTGATCCAGCACTTCATGCTCTTCAGCGACGACAAAATCGCACTCGACAGCCGCGAGAGCGAGGGTGAAGAGGAATTTGACGAGGAAATCCTCAAGATGCGTCAGCTCTTGAAGACCAAGCTCGTGGACATGTCGCTCAGCGTGCGTGCCCTCAATTGCCTCAAGAGCGCCGAGGTGGAGACTCTCGGCGAACTCGTGGTCTTCAACAAGACCGACCTGCTCAAGTTCCGCAACTTCGGTAAGAAGTCGCTCAGCGAGCTCGAGGAACTCCTCACCAGCCACGGCCTCACCTTTGGCATGGATATCACTAAGTATAAACTTGATAAAGAATAACAACTACAATGAGACATAATAAGAAATTCAATCACCTCAGCCGCAAGAAGGGACACCGCGACGCTATGCTTTCCAACATGGCTGCAAGCCTGATTCTGCACAAGCGAATCTTCACCACTCTTGCCAAGGCAAAGGCGCTTAGAATCTACGTTGAGCCTATCATCAATCGCGCAAAGAAAGATGATACCGCCAACCGTCGTATCGCCTTCCGTTATCTACAAAATAAGTATGCCGTAACCGAACTCTTCAACGACGTGGCACAAAAGATCGCCGACCGTCCCGGTGGTTACACCCGCATCCTTAAGACCGGCACCCGTCTGGGCGACGCCGCCAAGACTTGCTTCATCGAGCTCGTTGACTACAACCAGGCTATGCTCGACAACAAGCCCGAAAAGGCCGCTGCCAAGAAGACCACTCGCCGTAGCCGCCGCGCCGGCGCCAAGAAGGCCGAAGCTCCCGCAGTGGAAGCTCCCGCAACCGAGGCTCCCGCAGCAGCAACCGAGGAATAATTCCTAACCCCTCCTAATAGCAGCGCCACGAGGTCGACACTGTCGACTCCGTGGCGCTCACTTTTCAACTCCTCGTCGCCGGCTCAAATCGCCGTCGAGGCGATGATCAACCGCCGCAACCAGTGTCCCAGCAGCGGGTCGCTCACCCGGTATTCGTCCCCGCGGCGCGACACCAAGCCTCGCTTGAGAAGCACCTGTGAGGCCGATTGCACCGCGCTTGTGCTGAGCAACCGGTGGCGCTTGATAAACGCGCCCGATGTGATGGCGGTTGCCACTCGATCGGTGGCGATGGCATAGAGCACGTCCTTTTGGCTCTCGCTCAAGGTGGAAAGCAGTTCGCTGCCCAATGGGGCATAGCGCTCCACCAGGTTGTCGACTACAAGCGACATAGCCCCGGTGGTAATTATTTAATTTGAATTATGCAAATTAAATAATGTAAAATCGATAATTTGACGCACCCTGCCTCCGTGGGGAGTTTTGCCGGCGGCGTGTCGGGTGCTCTGCGACTTGAACCGGAGCGAAAAAATGTAATAGGTTTGTACAAATGATTTTTAATTTGTAACTTTGCGGCCTATTTATAACTGAAAATTAATGGATATCCGACTAAAGTTACATATCATATTGGCGCTGACGGCGCTCGCGCTGGCCGCGTGCAGCGTCGAGGAACCGGACTATGAAACCAAGCCGGTGGCAGAGCGCACCGTGCTCTCGATTGACAAGAAAGGGAACATCTACAATCTTCAAGGCGAACTGGTAAAAACGCTGCCCGATTGCGAGCAAGTCACGCAGATTATCACCGATGAAGGCAGCTACTTTGTGGCCGGCGTCAACACCAAGATGAAGGTGGGGTATTGGAAGAACGGCAAGTGGAACACATTGCACGTCGACTTTATCGACGACGTAGACCACTGGACATTCGGCATCGCCAAGTGGGACTACAACATCTACTTGCTCGACTATCCAAATGTGTTGCGCAACAGCGGCATCTTCCGCCTCGAGGATTGTGAGAACTTCAATCCCGCCAGGCATGGCTTAGCGGTGTCCGAGGGATACTGTTTCGTGGTAGGGGCCGATTACACTGTATCAGAGGAATTCGATACGACCGAGAAGCCGGTACTATACTATTACCACAAGGGCTCGTATAAGAAGAAAATTCTGCCCATGCCCGAGGGCGTCGACGGCGGCATCGCCGACGGCATCTGCGCCTTCGACGGCAATCATTATCTCGCCTGCGGATATGCCGGAAAACAAGCCATCGTGTGGGACGATGCCGACAATTACCAAATCCTGCCGCGCACCTTCGACTATCCGCTCGACGAGTCGATATGGCCCGTTACCATGGCCGCCGCCGTGGAACGAATAGGCACCACGGTCTACGTCTCGGGCATGGAACGCAACCCTTACGGTATCTATCTCTCCACCGTGTGGACCGACAATGTGCCGCAGCACCTGATTTACACCTCCGAGCCCGATAGCTTGGCCGTCTCGATTGTGCTCGACACCGAGGCCTATAGCACCGATTTGTATGTGCTAACCCAAGAGACCCTCACCACCGGCGACGTTTACCAAGTGATTTGGATGAATGGCGAGCCTATTGCCAAATTCGAGAAACCGATTATCTCGCTGGCTGTGTATTGATTGCAATGAATTGAGAAAAACAAAATATCTACGATAATGATAAAGCGCAGTTTAATAAGCATATTATTGGTAGTGGTTGCCGCGCTCACTGCGAAGGCGCAGATTACCACCGTCGACGATAACAAAAAGAATGAGTTCAATGTCGACAGTATCGTCAAGGACTTCGATAGTCGGCCCTTCTTCGGCCTTTACAAGGATAACTACTTTGTGGCCGGAACGGCGCTCAATCAGAAACCCACCGAGTTTAATAGCGACGTCAAGTTTCAAATCAGTTTCAGCCAGCGCCTCACCCGTAGTGTGCTGCCATGGCACAGCTACCTATTCCTGTTCTATAGTCAGAAGGCGATGTGGAACATCTTCGAGGAGTCGTTGCCTTTCCACGACCTTAACTTCAACCCCGGTATCGGCCTGTCGAAACTGCTCATTTTCAAAGGGAAACTGGTGGGAAAGGCGACACTCCTTGTTGAGCACGAGAGCAATGGCCGCGACGGTGAGGCCTCGCGAAGCTGGAATAAGGTGTCGCTCAGCGCGTCGGCCTTTGTGTTGCCCGACCTGATGGTGCACGGCAAATTCTGGATTCCGATTATCGACGGCCAGCAGAACAAGGACATCCTGCGCTACAGCGGTATCTTCCAGGTGGGAGGGCAATGGATCTCGAGCAACAAACGATGGGTGGTCGACGCCTCCTTCGTCAAGATTAAAGGCTGGATCTTCAGCTTCAACACCATCATCAACGTGGGCTTCCGCCTCACCAAGCGCGACAACCAGTTCCTTATGCTACACTTCTACGACGGCTATGG